>DASYCL010000688.1:0-6414 GCA_036500245.1 Polyangiaceae bacterium
TCGAACTTCGATTGCACGATGCCGTCGCCGCATTTCGGGCCCGCGATGCAACCGGGCGCGCAGCCGCCGTATTGACTCAAGTTCACGCCGTCGTCGCAAGCTTCGAACGGCATATCGACGGTGCCATCCCCGCAGTACGAGCCGCGCGTGCACGTCGTGGTGCAATAGCCGTAGCCTTTGCCGTTGTTCGCACCATCGTCGCAGTCTTCGTCGGCCGTGACGATGCCATCCCCGCACACGCTCTTGCACGTGCTCTTGGCGTGCAGGAAGCCGCCCAGCGTGAGATCGAAATTCGACGCCGAGAGGTGCCGCTCCGCATGAAACAAGGCAATTTCGTAGATGTTGCCGACTTGTAGCCCGAGTGTGCGCGTGGGCGTCGCGCACGGCTGATCGACGCCCATTGCGTCGGGTTCGGTGCAAGAGCCGTTGCCCGTCGCGCCGTCGAGATGCAGCGTGCTTTGGATGCGACCGTGTAAACCTCCGAGATCGATCGCGAGCTTGCCGTTCACGAATACCCACACGTCGTCATCACCGGAGAAGGTGAGTGCTTCACCGCCGGCGAATTGGAACCAATAGCGCACCTCGGTGGTGAAGCCGTAGTTGTGGCCGTTGTACGTTGCTTCCGAACCGGCGCCGACCCAACCCTTGCCGTCGATCGGAAAGAGCGGCGCGCCCGCGGTCGCTGGATAGTGATACACGCCGCCGCCCTGCGCGATCATGTTGAACTGACTCACGATGTCGATGTTGGTGCCAGGCGTGTCGTTGTACCAAGCGTGGAACGAGGTCGCGCCGTGCATCGGCCACCATGAGCCGTCGCAGCTCGCCGGCGGATTCACGCCAGCTGGGCACGTTTCGCGATTGTCGAAGTCCGGGGTCGGACCGCTGTTCACCGTGCAGCTCGCCGGCAATTCGCAGACGCCGGTGTAGCTCGGCTTGCCGTCAGTGCCCAAAGTAGCGCCGACCAAGCCGTAGACGCGGGAGCCGAAATGCGCCTGAAAATCCGGGTTTCGTGTGCTCGTCACGCCCGCTTTGCAGCTCGCCGCGGAGTAGCCCCCGACGCTCGCGTCACTGGGACACGCGAGTGAAATCTGATCGCGGAACGTGACCGGCACGGGTAGCGTGTCGGGCAGCGCGCTCGAAACCAAGGTGCAGGCGAAACCGGATTCGATCTTACAATCAGCGGAGCAACCGTCGCCCGAAGTCGTGTTGCCGTCATCGCACTCTTCGCTGTCGGTCGGCAGAATCAGCCCATCACCGCAACGCGACGAACACACGCCGCCCGTCGCCGGGCAACTCGGTTCGACCTCGCAAAACGGATTGCAACCGTCGCCCACGACTTGGTTGCCGTCGTCGCACGGTTCGCCGCCTTCGGCTTTGCCGTCGCCGCACACTGCCTTGCGACAAGGCATGCCCGCGCTGTCGCAAACCCAGCCGGGTTCGAGCTGACAATTGGCGTCGCAGCCATCACCGCCCTTCGGTGTCGGATTGCCGTCTTCGCACTGCTCGTTGCCCGCGATGATGCCATCCCCACAAAGGGTCGCTACGCAGCGATCGCCTTGAATCGGGCAAGACCAGCCGGGCTCGATCTGACACGTCGAAGAACAGCCGTCGTTGTTGCGGGTGTTCTTGTCGTCGCACTGCTCATCGCCTGCGATTTTACCGTCGCCGCACTTGATCGTCGAAACGCAGGCTTCGCCCGGCGTTGGACAGACGAAGTTCGCTTCGACTTGCTCGCAGGTCGCGATGCAGCCGTCTCCGGCGACGGTGTTGCCGTCGTCACAGGCTTCGCCGGGGTCGAGCACGCCGTCGCCGCAGATCGGCTTTTTCATGCTCATGCCGCAGCCAGCCGAGCCGGTGCAATCAACGCCGGCCTCGCCACCGTTGCCGTTGTTCGTATTGATGTTGCCGCTGCCGCCACTCCCTGTGGTGCCAGAGCTGGCGCTACCGGCAGTGTCGCTGCCGGCCGAGCCGGTCGGACGCTCCATCACTTGGGAACCACCGGAGTTCGCACCGCACCCGGCGAGCACGCCGACGAGCACGAGTGAAACGCTGAGTACGACAAGACAGATAGCGTACTGAGGAGAGGTTCGGCCGCCTGAAGGATTTCTGTCGCCCTCACGCCCGTGGGGAAGGGCCACGGAAATCCGGAACGCACGCCTAAGCCGAAGTACTAGCTCGACCGCTCGCGACCAATATTGCTGCACCACGCTCGCTACGTGTCCGAATCGCGCAACAAATTCTGTGAATCCGCGATTCACGCGATTTTTGTGGGCAAATGACCGACAGAGGCGCGAGCGGATGGGCACGCAGCGTTCGTCATACGAAGTCTGCGATGCGCGACTTTGTCCCTCTCTCGCCAGCCGCGCCGCGACGCCGAAGGCTAGGCCGCACCACGACGCGGCGCGTGACCATCAATAAAAAAACCAACTCGAAATTTGGTTTTTGGGTTTTGATGGTCACGGAATCTGGGCGCGGCCGCACCCAGCCTTCGGCGTCGCGGACGACCGTCGCGGGACGGCTCTCGAATGGATTGGTAAGTCTCGATCGGGACTTACACTCGCGACTGGAAAGCGCACGCCGCGCCCTCGAACTGCGAACTGCGAACTGCGAACTGCAGACGCCGCGAGAGCAATCAAAGCTCGAGCTTCGTCGACACGTCGATGCGGACGACAGCGCCGCTTCGCGCGAAGACTTCGCTGCTTTGCTCGGCGGTCAATGCGCGACCCGATTGCTCGACGCGAATGCCGTCGCGCAACGTGAGCTCGACGCGCGGGACGCCAGCCAAGTGGTAGACGATGGGCACGCTGCAATAAGTGAATGCCAGCGTGTCCGGCGAAAGCTCGATTCGGAGCGGCTTGCCGCGTGCATCGAAGCTCTCGAACACGCCCGGTTCGCGCAAAAACTCGCTTTTTCGCAAGAGCAGCGGTTGAAACTCGATGCGCCCGGCCGTCACGCGCACGCCGAGCTCGGCGAAGCGCGCGATCACTTCCTCTTTGACTTGACCGGTCATGCCCGGCTGACGCGCGCCGGTGTGGCGCGGCGTGTGCGAATACGGGTCGAGCGGGAATGCGCCGTACACGCTCGGTGTCTTGTTGAAGCCACCGAGACCTTCGCGAATCGCGTAGTAGCGTTCGCCGAGCGCGCGCACGACTTCGCGCGGCGCGCCTTGGTCGCTCGCCGCAAAGACGCGTTCATTCGCCGCTAGCAAGAGCTTCGCGACCATGTGCCAGTAGATGCTGCCGAGCCCTTCGTACGCGAACATCGTGCCGCTGCGGCCGGTGAAGGTGCGATGATCGAAAGTGCGCTCGTAGACGTCGAGGATGCGCGTGACTTCGGCGTCGTCGAGTGATGCGTACTGGCCTTCCGCGCGCACGAGCGCGAGTGCCGCCTGAGCGCGCTCCGCGTTGTAGAAGTCGGCGTGGAACCGCGCGTGGCCCTGCGCGTCGCGTTCGACGACGCGGGTGTCGCCCGCTTCGAGCATCGCGCCGAGCACCTGCGAGCGCGCTAGATCCTCGGTCGCAATCGCGTTTTTATCGAGGAATTTCGGCAAAACGCGATCGGGGTAGAGCGTGAAGCTCTTTTGGTCCGCGCGGTACATGCGGCTCTTCGAAAGCGCGCCGAGCACGCGCGCCGCTTCGGCGGGTTCCATCTCACGCGTGCTGAGCGCCGCTACTTGACCTTCGAGCATTTCATACAAGTGCTCGACGCCGACCGAGCCGTCAGCGTGAAACGCGAGCAGGTTGTAAGCATGATAGAGGCCGTCCTCTCGCCGGTTCTCGGCGATCGATTGCTTCAACCAGCGCTCGGCCAGCGCGACGAACTCGCGCACTTGGTCAGCTTCGAGTGCAGTCTTCTCTTGCAAGCCGTGTTGATAGACTGCTGCGCGATATTCCGAGGCCGCGCTGCCGAGCGCGTCCATGATTTTGCGCCGCGCTCGGTCGTCCACTTCGCCGGCATCGAGTAGCGGCGCGTGCTCGCGCAGCGTCGCGCTCGTTCGTTCGAGCCAAACAGCGACCTCGCGCGACAGCGAGACGCGCGCATCGAGCGAGCTCGTGAGCTCCGCGAGGAGCACCAGGAAGCGCTCGAGGTAGTAGAGCGTGACCATCGACAAGCCGTAGCCGACCAGCGCATTGTTGGCGTCGTTCCATTCGGGGCGGCCGGTATTGAGCCAAATTCCGCCGCCGGGCACGAAGTTCCCGAATTTGCCCAGCGTCGTCACGAGCAGCTTCTCGAGCAATGTGACGCGGTGAAGCCCGTCAGCATTCCAGAGCAACTTCGCGTCCGATCCGACCTCGGGCACGCGCGCGAGGATACGGCGATGCTTGTCGTGATCGAACTCGATCGTATCGCGGACGTTGTTCAAGATTTGCTCGTACGAAACGATCCGATACGGCACATCGGCGTACGTGAAGAGCTCGCGCTCGAGCAGCGCGCGCAAGCGCTCCGGGTGGTGGCTGTGCGAAAGTTCGAGCAATTTACAGAGGTAGATGACCTGATGGTCGCCCCAGTAGCCGATCGACGCCCAAGGATGATCGGGCTCCGGCACTTCCCAGTCGATGCCGTCTTGCGTGATGCGATAAGGGTTGTAACCCTCGGGCGTGGAAGCGTTGACGAACTTGACGATGATGTTCTCGACGAAGTCCGGATAGGACAGACTGAGCGCTTCCCAATTCTGAAAAATGTCCCGCCAATTGCCCTGAAAACCGAGCAATTTCTGGCCTTTTTCGTCGCGAACGCGGATTTCGAAGCGGTTCCACGGGCGGCTCGGATCGCCGTGCCGGCGGCTGAACGTGAGCGGCAAGTATTCGTACGACAAGCGAATCAAATCCGCGTCGCCCGTTTGCTCGGCGCGGGCAGCGAGAGCGCTGCGCGAAAGCAGTGACGGCAGTTCGGCGATCAGCGCTTGGTGCCGCGCATACGTTGCGCGATTCCACGTCTTCACGAAGCGCGCGAAGTCTTGGATCGGTACATCGTAGCCGTGCGCGTAAATGCCGCCGCGCAGATCGTTGAACAGAACGTTCGCGGTGTGATGCGAAGCCGTGACGCGGTCCGCGCTCTGCTGCAAACCGTCGGTGTCCGCCAAGATTTTCTTTAGATTTTCAGTGCCACGCGCCACGTCCGCGTAGACGCGCGCGACGAGCTCGCCCGGGTTCGTCAGCGCGGCAAATAGCGAGCTCAGCCCCGCTTGGGTGCGATTGACGTCCGCCACCATCAGCCAGTGCTTTTTCTCGCCCGGCAACAGTTCGATCGTCGCTTCGAGCAAATAAGCGCCGCGACGACCGCGCACCTCGCCCGCGGGTTCCGGCAAGTTCCCGCGTGAAAATCGGCGATTGTGCTCGGAGGACAGGTGCACGCTGGCGCCCGGAAGGCCATGACTCCAAACGCTGGTCGCGTGCAGGGATTCGCGCGGCTCGGCGCGATCGACGACTTGAGCGGCGAGTGTGTAGAGCGCGAGCGTCGTGCTTTCGACGAGTTCGTTTTTCTTGTAGGCATCGAGCAAGCAGCTGAAGCCGAGCTGCATCTGTTCATCGACGTCTGCGGGTAGCAGATTTTGCAGACCATCGAGCAAGCGCACGCGAACCGCGTCGCGACCGCGATTTTCGAGCGTGCACTCGCGCACGAACCCAAACTCGTGACTCGTCGACCAGCGATAGCTGAAGGCGAGCTCGAGATCTCGATTCAATTCGCCGAAGCGCAGCTGATTGCCGAGCATGCTCTTCTCGAGCGAGCGCTCGACGCGATAGACGAGCTCCGAGCTCTCGCGAAATGGCTCCCAGAGCCGCTTCGCGCCTGCGCGTTCGGCGATCAACGCAGTGTACGGCCCGGATACGTTCACGTTGTCGGTGAGCTTGTCTTCGGTGGTGTACGGGAAGAGCGCGAATTTGGCGTTGCGACGGCCGGCGGTGAGCGCGCCGTTGCTGGACACGAAGAGCCAATGATCCGAGTCGCTGACCACGCTCATCAAAAACGGACGCAGCGCCTCGGCATGCTCGATCGCGTAGTAGGTGTCGACGCCGCGCTCGACGAGCCGTCCGCTCGCCGCTGCCTCGGACTCTGAGTCGCGGACCTCGTGATTTCCCAAAAAGACGCCTGCGGGCCGACTCATCTCGCACCTTTCCGATGCACCGCGAAAGTCGCGGTGGCTGCTTTGGAAGCCGCCATGTCCGGCCCTCGCCCCAGTGATCACAAACAGCGCATAACCTCCGGATTGTCCTGGATATTCGCCAATTAACCCGGTTTAACTGGGAGTAACGCCCGCCCGCCCCCAGGCTGAATCCCATGATCGGCCATTCGGGAGACTATTACGGAGTCGTTCAAGAGCGTGTTGCCGAGTCGCGACGAGGCCACCGGAGTGCCAGCCCAGAGCGAAAAACGCAGACCGACGAAGCGCTGATGGCCGCCTACGTGGCGGGC
>DASYCL010000689.1:0-10672 GCA_036500245.1 Polyangiaceae bacterium
CTCGCAATCACGTCCGCATACGGCAGCACGGCCGTGCGGTAACGCCACTTCCAAACGAACACGCCGATCACGCCACCCACGAAGCCACCGAAGCTCGACAAGCTCTCCCAAATACGAAAGAGCGACAGCGGATCTTTCAGTAGCTGCCCTGGGTAATAGAAAATCACGTCGAGCATGTGCCCGCCCAAAAAACCGATCCCGACGACCCACGCGATGAAGCTCGTCAGCGCGCGCTCGCTCAAACCGAGCTTTCTGCCTTGCTTGGTCGCCAAGTACGAACCGAGATAGACGCCAATAGCGACGAGCGTGCCAAACGGCTTGATCGAGAATGGGCCAGGCGGAAACCCGCCGAAGAGCCCCTTCGGGATGAGCACGAACTCCGGCAGCTGAACGTACGGAATCGCGGGGATATAGGTCACGCTGGCGCTCTACCACACTCGTAGGCCCGCGCGACCCGCGCCAAACCGTCAACGTTTTTCGGCGCGGATGGTCAAGCGATCCGGCGTACCCGCGTCGAGGCCATAGCTCACTTCGAAGCGCACGCCGTCGCACTTGCGCGCGAGGACGACCGGGCTCACCGCGTCCGCCGCGCAACGCGATTTGGGCAACGCCGGCTCGAGCGCGTCGTCGAGCACGTCGACGGCGTGTCCGATCGCTTCGGCGCGCGCTTGCGGGTTGTTCGGCACTGCGCTGACTTCGACGGCTTCGGCGACGCGCGTCAAAAGCTCCGGCCCCGCGAGCGTCACGCTTTGCACGAGTCCGCGTTCGAGCGCGATCTCGAGCGTAGCTTTCACCTCGCGATCGACGATGCTTTTCTGCTCCGGAACTGCAAACGGGTATGAAAATGTTTTCGCGCACGAGCTCTCGTCGCAAACACCAGCGGGCTGTCGGATCCGAAAGCGGAGCAGCAGTTCCGAGTCCAAATTCGAAGTCGGTTCATCGAAGCTGCGCGTCTTGGCCAGCGCGCCCGTGAGCGCCGAGAACTCGTGCAAGAATTCGCGGCGAGCTTCGGCCGCGCGCGCCAAGCGTGACTGGATGCTGTTCGCGTTCGTCAGTTCGCGCTCTTCGCGTTGATTGGCAAACGCGCTGCGCGATTCGAGCTCACCGATGCGATCGACGATCGCTTCCGCGTGCGGTCCTTTCGGCATCGCGTCGAGGTAGGCGCGAAGTCGGGGCAGGTTGTTCCAGGCGAGCTTGAAGTAGTGTTTCTCGGCCGGGACGAACCAGGCGCGCACTTCGTCTCGATAGTCGCCATCGGGGTATTTTCGCAAATAGCGATCGGCTGCGCCGAGCCGTTCTTCGAAAGTCGGCGCGAGACGGGTTCGTCGATAACTCGCGTAGTCGCCGAAGTCGCCCGTCATCCGCGCCGTCGACGCACACGCGCCGAACACGGACGCCGAGAGCAACACCCACAAAAAATGAGCCAACTGTTTCACGGCGGAGGCTCCGGGCAGAAGTTGCACTCGGTCGGCACCGACGGGGATTGGTCGCTCATGTAGTCGGCGTAGTCGCTGCAGCTCGCGTTCAGGAGCGCGCGCAAACACACCTCACCATCATGCACGAGCGGCAAGCAGCGATCGGGAAAGGTATTCGGATAGTTCGCCGGGTCGTCGTTGCAGGCGTTCGTGCAGGCTTTGCTGTCGAGCCCACACTCAGCGCAGCGCTGGCAATCGATGGCCGCTTTGCTCACGAAGAAAATCTCGGGGTCGAGTTCCTGCGGCCGCTGACCGCAACCCCCGATGTCGCCGGGCGTCGGCGCCGTGCAAAAAACGAACGCGATCACAGCCAGAGCCATCTGCGCGCGGCGCTCGCGTAAACGCGACGAGATCGGCGTGTGAATCGGCACAGGTCTCGCGTCGCGCGTCATTTGAGCACCTCGTAGTCGAAGAACACGCCGAGCTGCGCCGACAAAATCGGAATCGTGGAGACCGAGTGATCGAGCGTTGCGGCGCCGTAGTACACGTCCCCGATCAGCTCGCCTTCGATGCCGATGCCCGACGTGATCATGAACGCGCCGCCGAACGCCGCCTCGAGCCCGCCGCTCAAATCCGGCTGCAGAATCACTGGCACGCCGGCGCGCGCATAGAGCATGGTGCGCCCCGATCCCAAACGATCGAGCGCGATGTACGAAAGGCTCAGCACTTCTTGGGGGATGCCTTGCGCGGCGATCGACAGGTGCAACACCGCGCCGTGACCAATGCCGTCGAGCGATCCGCGCACCGCACCGATGCCGATGTCGAAATAGCTCGCGGTGAGTGAGAGGGATTCGGCGCCACTACCGAGCTCGGTCGATAATCGATACGGGTTATTGAAGCGAAGCCCATCGCCGAACGAGAGCGAGCCGAAGGTGTGCCAATAGTCCGGACCGCTCCGGATCGGCGTACGGTAGCGTTCGTAACCGCGCGGCTCGTGCGACTCCGGCTCGGCGCGGTTCGAATCTGCATCAACGTCGGCGGCTGCGGCGCGCGGGCTGAAACAAAGTACGCCGGCGCAAGAGCTGAGCGCGAGCGCACACCAGAGCTGGGAGAAAACTCGCACGATTCGCCCGTCGGATCCGATGCGCCGCGAGCTAGGCCGCGCGCGAACAAACTCGTTCGATGTCTTCGATTCGCTTGGGAATCGCTTCGCTCAAGACTAGCGCGCGATCGCCCGTGACGAGTACGTCGTCTTCGATTCGGATGCCGATACCGCGATACTGCTCCGGCACCGCTGCGTTCTGCGCGAGATAAATGCCCGGCTCGACCGTGATCACCATGCCCGCCTCGAGCGGGCGCGGCTTGCCGGCAACGAAGTATGCGCCGACATCATGCACATCCATGCCGAGATAGTGGCTGGTCTTGTGCATGTAGTAAGGCTTGTAGCGCAGTTCCGAAATCGCGGTCTCGACCGGGCCTTCGATGATGCCGAGGTTCACAAGGCCACGCGCGATCACCTCGACGCTCGCCGCGTGGATCTCGTCGAGCGTCCGCCCTTTCTGTGTGATTTCGATGCTCGCGAGTTGCGCGTCGAACACGAGCTGATAAATCGCGCGTTGCGCGGGGCTGAACGCGCCGCTGACCGGAAACGTGCGCGTCACGTCCGCCGCGTAGTAGTCGAATTCGCAACCGGCATCGATCAAGAGCAGATCCCCCTGCTCCATGCGACGATCGTTCTTGTGGTAGTGGAGCACGGTTGCGTTCGGGCCCGAGCCGACAATCGGCGCGTAGGCCGGGCGTTCCGAGCCGGCGCGCCGAAAGATCCCGCGCAGAATGGCTTCCACTTCGTACTCGAACATGCCCGGCGCGGCATTCGCCATCGCTTCGACGTGCGCTTCGCGCGTGATGTCGATTGCGCGCTGCATCGCGCCGAGCTCGAGCTTCGACTTCTTCAAGCGCGCTTCGTGCACCACCGTCGCGCTGTCGACGATCGACGTTGGACAGGTCACGCCGAGCCGGGCACGCGCGCGCACTCGATCGAGCGCGGCCAGCAAAACGTCATCGAATGCGCGATTTTTGCCGAGGCGATAGAATACCCGCTCGGTGTTCTGAATCACGTCGGGCAATTTCTGGCTGAGCTCGCCGATCACGAACGCAGAGTTCGCCCCGAAATCACGCACCGCGCCGTCCACGCCCGCGCGCGCGCCGTCCCACACTTCGCGCTCGGGGTCGCGCGGCCGCAAGAACAGCGTGAATGGTTCGGCGCTCTGGCTGTTCAGCACGAGCACGCTCTCGGGCTCGTCGAAACCGGTGAGATAGAAGAAATCGGAGTCCTGGCGGTATTCGTGCTCGACGTCGTTATTGCGGATCGCGAGCGGCGCCGACGGGATCACCAGCACACCCGGATGAATCGCCGCGAGCACGCGATCCCTCCGTTCTTTGAACTCGTTGTGCATGTGTTGACTCTATCACCACGGCGCGCGGGCGCAGGTTTCAGCGGGCTTACGCACTGTTTCGGAGCCAGAGGCAGCGCGCACGCAGGAGCGCACACTGCCTGATTCGCGAGCGGCACACGGCGGCTCTCGGGCCGCGCGGAGCGCGAATTTGACGCCAGGGATACGGCACGGTACCCCTCCATGGTGAGCAGCGAGCGGCCTGATGCAGCGGAGCGCGAAGACGGCGAGCGCGAACGCCGTCGGCTCGAGGGACTCTTGCCCGAATTAGTCAAGCGCGTGTTCGAGGCCGGCTACGAGCGACTCAGCGAAGGTCCGGAGAACGTCCGGCATTTCGTGAGCGAGCTCAAATTGCCGAAGGATGTCTTGTCGCAGCTCGACGAGACCAAAAATGGTCTATATCGCGCCGTCGCTAGAGAAGTGCGAGATTTTTTGGAGCACACGAATTTCGCGGACGAGCTCGCGAACGTGCTGACCAAACTCTCGTTCGAAGTGAAGACCGAAGTGCGCTTCATCCCAAACGACGCCGCAAAGGGCGGCCGCCCCGTGCCCGACGTACGCGCCAAAGTCAGCGTGAAACGATCGTCCAAGCCGCCAGAACCAGCGCCAGAGAACGACGGGCCTTCCACTTTGGCAGAACCTCTGGCACATGGCAGGCCGAACGAGGAGTCCTCATCTTGAAGTCACTAACCGCAGGTACTGAAATCGACGCGTGGTGCACCAAGTGCCGCATGGATCTGATGCATCGCATCGTCGCCCTGGTTCATGGTGCGCCGAAGCGCGTGATTTGTCTGACCTGCAATTCTGAACACAACTACCGGGCGCCCAAAACCGAAACCACCGCGAGCGGCGTGCACATCCGAGCGCGCAACAGCGGGAACGGGCCGAAACCAACCGCGGCCGCACAGCGAGTCACCCAAAAGGCGGCCGCCGAAAAGCTGCGCGCCGATGGCTGGGCCGCCAAGACTCTCGGCAAACCCGTGGATGCTTTCACGCGCTACGCGATGGACAAAACCTTCCGCGAAGGCGAGCTCGTGCTGCACTCGAAGTTCGGCGAGGGCTACGTCGAGAAGCTGCTCGACGGCCCGAAGATCAGCATCATGTTCCGCGACGGCGCGCGGACGCTCGCCCATCGCGCGAGCTAGCACCGCCAGCACGCGCCGCGGGCTTCGACTCGAAACGATCGCGACGCGGCTCGCGCTTCGCGTCGCGGGTTTCGCCGGTCGCGGCACGTTTCGCGCCGAAGCGCTCGCTGCGCGCGTCGCGTTTCGGCTTCGATTCAGCGCGGCCTGAGCGCGCAGGTCGCGGTCGTGTGTCGCGCGCCGCGCGGTCCTCGTGGCGCGGCTTCGAATCCTTGGAGCCGCGCTTCGCGACGGGTCCGCCGCGCGGCACACGCGCGTTCGATTTGACTTGGATCTCCCAAGCTTCGCTGCCCGGACTGCGCACGCGTCGGGGCACGCCGAACTCGCGTTTCAATGCGACGAGCTCATCCAAACTCAGATGCCGCCATTGGCCCGGTCGTAAGTCTTCAGCCGTCACACCGGCGTGTGAGATACGCGCGAGCCGCATCACGAGCGACCCGGTCGCCTCACCGAGCCGGCGCACTTGCCGATTGCGCCCTTCGCGCAGCGTGAGCTCGAGCCAAGTCTTATCACCCTCGAAGCGCAAGCGGCGCACTTCGGCGGGAACCGTCGCGCGGCCGTCGATCTCGATGCTCTTTTTCCAATCCAGGAGCTGATCGTCCGTCACGAGTCCTTGCACTTTCGCGACGTAGACTTTTTGAGCCTTGCTGCGCGGGTGCGCGAGCGCATTGGCGAAGTCGCCGTCGTTCGTGCACAAGAGCGCGCCGCTGGTGTGAAAATCGAGCCGCCCGACCGGCACCACGCGCACACCGACCGGTCGCAACAAGTCGGCAACGGTCGGCCGCCCTTCGGGGTCGCTCAGCGTGCACATCACGCCGCGTGGTTTGTGCAGCACGATGTACACGAGCGGCTCGGGCATCAAACGATTGCCATCGACTTCGATCTTGGCGCGCCGCGCATCGACGCGCGTGCCGAGCTCTGCCACCACGCGTCCGTCGACCTTGACGCGGCCTTTCGCGATCAGTTCTTCGGCGTGCCGCCGCGACGCAATGCCAGCGCGCGCCAGAACCTTCTGCAGTCGTTCTTCTGCCATTTTCAGCGCAGGTCGTAGCACTGCCGCGCCGCTTCCGCCGACCTTTCAGCGAAGCGTGTCAAAACCTGGCAGAACGCCTACGCGCTACTTCTTCTTGGTGCTCGGCGCCGTGGAAGCAGTGGGCGGCACCGGCGGAGGCGCCGCACCGCCATCGGAGACCTGCGCGTCCTTGGCTTCCTTGGCTTCGATTTCGCGCAACGCGATCTCGTCGCGATCCCAGCGATCGACGTGACCGTCGAAGTCGAGATCGACGCCTCGGCGTTCCAGCTTGCCTTCGTCGTAGATTTCCCACACGTCCGGCTTGCCGTCGTAGTTCGTATCCATTTGGGCGCGGCTCAATTGGCCGCTCACGTAGTAGCGCGTCTCGTCGGGCTGACCGTCGCCATTGTGATCGATGGCCAGCTTGGCGACTCGGCCTTTGGCGAACGTGATCCAGGTGTCGATTTTGCCATCGAAGTTCGTGTCCGCGACTTCGTTCAGCGCGTCCCCTTTGTCCGTGTACGTGCGCACAACGTCCTTCACGCCGTCGAGGTTCGTGTCGACTTCGCGGCACAAGAGCACGCGGTGACGATCTTCGCCGTCGCCGGCCACGCCGTAAACGCGACGGATGTTCGGCGTCTTCGCGCCCGGACCCATGCTCTCGACGACCTCGCGATCGCCGCGACCTTTGTAGTCGCAGCGCGAGCGGTCATCCGGCGCGACACCCGAGATTTCCTTGCCCATCGGCTCCGCCGATTTCGCCGGTTCGTCCGGGCCACAGGCGTAAACGCCGAGACCCAAGGCGAAGCCGAGCGAGCTCAAGAGCAGCCAATGTTCGCGAAGCGACACTCGCGCGTTCGTCACTTTGAAGTCCCCTTCTTGTCGGTCGAGGGTGCGGGCGGCGCGGCTGCCGGAGCGGACGACGAAGTCGCCGGCGCGCTGCTCGAACTATCCCCGGCAGCTTTGTTTTCGAGCTCGGTCGGCAAGCTGCTCTTGGTATCGAACGTCGGGCTGGCGGGCGCCTTGTCCTGCGGGCGTTCGGGCGGCACGTAGCCGGTCTCTTTGCAGTAGTCGATCGTGGCGCCGGGATCCGGCCGGCCGTCGTTGTTCACGTCCGCGTGGATCAGCGGACAGCCGGGCTTCGGATACTCCCACCATTGATCGATGATGCCGTCGCCGTTCGAATCCCGCTCGGTGCGGACGAGCACACCGGCTTGATAGAAATCCCAGGTGTCGAGGTGCTTCGCGAGCGCAGTCGATTGATCTTTCTCGGAGATCTGTCCGCCTTTGAACACGCTGATCTCGTCGATCTGGCCGTCCTTGTCGTAGTCGTTTTCACGGCGACGAAGCTGGCCGCTCGCGTCGAAGTAGCTGTACGTGTCGATCACGCCGTCGAAGTTGAGATCGACCGCGCGACAAACTTCGCGACCGCCGTCGCGCACGATGAAGATGTCGGGCTTGCCGTCGCCGTTCGCGTCGATCTTCTCGGCAGCGGACTTGGTCGGGCAGTCTTCGTGCGTCACTGCCGTGTCGCGCCGAGTGATGCCGCTGCCAGGTGCACCTGGCCCCGCGCTATTCGCTCCGTTACAACCGAGCTGGAAGGTTGCGCCAAGCAGCAACACGGCCCACGTCGCCGCGCTGCGCCGCGCACGTGAGAGCCCGATCTCCGCCGTCTTCGTAGTCATTCTAACCCTTTCGGAGCCGACGCCGCTCGGACCGCGCCCTCGGCAAGTTTCAGCCGCGGACCGTTTTAGCGCGGAACGAGACCGAAGCATAGCCGCGTACCTGCTCGCAATTGGCGAGTTTGGAAAAGCGACCGGCGCGCCGGCTGCGTCTCGCCAAGGCCGCCACAGCCCAACGGCCAAATCCAAAAACCGAACCCCACACCTGAGGACCAGATGCCGCGCCGAACGCGCGGTTGCGACATCGCTCAAAGCAGACGGCTCAAGCCGGCCAATCGACCTAAATTATCCCGCGGCGATTTCGTAACTATCAGAGATTACTTCATTATTTTGCCAGAACGGCGATTGATTCGGATTGACAACATACGTATGGGAATCTAGTGTAACGGCTGGTAACTGGGCCCGTCAGGTTATGTCCCGCAAGAAGATCTCCACGACCGTCTACATCACGCCGGAACAGAACGAGCGGCTGCATTTGTTGCACACCCGCACCAAGGTTCCGGTCGCCGTCTACATCCGTGAAGGGATCGATTTGGTGTTGAAGCGCTACGAGCACGCGTTGCCGGGGCAGATGAGCCTGACTGATAACCCGGCGCCCAAGGCCGTTGCCGCCAAAAAGTAAAGCCAAGCGAGCGTTGCTCGGCCTGGCTGTGGCTGGTGCGCCCGACCGGGCCGCGCTAGACAGCCGCCCCGCGAACGCGCGCGCCCTCCGATATGCCGACCGACCCCAAAAAGATTCGGAATTTTTCGATCATCGCTCACGTCGATCACGGCAAAAGCACGCTCGCCGACCGCATCCTCGACGTGACCGGCGCGATCACCGCGCGTGAGAAGGTCGAGCAGTTTCTGGACAAGTTGCCGCTCGAGCGTGAGCGCGGCATCACGATCAAGGCGCAATCGGTTCGGCTTCGCTACACGTCGGCGCGCGGACAAGAGTACCAGCTGCAATTGATCGACACACCCGGCCACGTCGATTTCAACTACGAGGTGAGCTCGAGCTTGCGCGCCTGCGAAGGCGCGCTCTTGGTCGTGGACGCGACGCAAGGCGTGCAGGCGCAGACCGTCGCCAATGCGTATTTGGCCCTCGAAAATAACCTCGAAATCATTCCGGTGCTGAACAAGGTCGACTTGCCTTCGGCCAACGTCGATCACTCGGCGGAGCAAATCGAAGAGGTGATCGGGCTCGATTGCAGCGGCGCCTTGTTCGCCAGCGGTAAAACCGGCGCGGGCGTGCTGGAAGTGCTCGAAGCAGTGATCGATCGCGTGCCGCCGCCGCAAGGTGACGCGAACGCGCCGCTCCGCGCGTTGCTCTTCGACAGCTGGTACGACAGCTATCGCGGCGCGGTGATCATGCTGCGCGTGATGGAGGGCACCCTGAAAAAGGGCGACCGCATCAAGTTCATGGCCACCGGTCGCACGTACGACGTGACCGAGATGGGTTGCTACAATCCGCACGCCGTTGCGATCGAAGAGCTCGGCCCGGGCGAAGTCGGCTTCGTCGCCGCGAACATCAAAACCACCGAAGATACGAAGATCGGCGACACGGTGACGACCTATCACCACGGCGCGAGCGAGCCGCTGCCCGGTTTCCGCGAAGTGAAGCCGATGGTGTTCGCCGGCATTTTCCCGACCGACTCCGCCGATTATGAGCCGCTCCGCGACGCGCTCTCGAAATTGCATTTGAACGACTCGTCGTTTCAATTCGAACCCGACACGTCCGATGCGCTCGGCTTCGGATTTCGCTGCGGGTTTCTCGGCCTTTTGCACATGGAAATCGTGCAGGAGCGGCTGGAGCGCGAATACAACTTGGATCTGATCACGACCGCGCCGAGCGTGGTCTACATCGCGCACACCAAAGCCGGCGAAACGGTGCGCGTCGACAATCCGTCGAAAATGCCGCCAGTCGGCGAAATCGACACGATCGAAGAGCCGATTTTGAAGCTGACCGTGCACGTGCCCTCCGAGTACGTCGGCCCGGTGGTGGCACTGTGCGAAGAGCGTCGCGGCACGCAGCTCGGCATCACTTACGCGACGAAGGATCACGTCGTGGTCGTGTACGAGCTGCCATTGGCCGAAGTGATCTTGGATTTTCATGACCGGCTGAAGAGCGTGTCGCGCGGCTACGCCAGCATGGACTATGAAGTCACCGGCTACCGCGCGGACAACCTGGTGAAGCTCGACATGATGCTGAATGGCGAAGCGCTCGACGCGCTGAGCGTGATCGTGCACAAGGATACCGCCTATGCGCGCGGTCGCGCGCTCGCTTCCAAGCTCAAAGAGCTCGTGCCGCGCCAGCAATACGAGGTCGCAATTCAAGCCGCGATCGGCTCGAAGGTGATCAGCCGCGAGACCGTGCGCGCGATGCGCAAGGACGTGACCGCGAAGTGCTACGGCGGCGACATCAGCCGCAAGCGCAAGCTGCTCGAGAAACAAAAAGAAGGCAAAAAGCGGATGAAGGCCGTCGGCAGCGTCGAAGTACCGCAAGAGGCCTTCCTCGCGATCCTGAAGCTCGAAACGTGAGCGCTGAACGCGCGCTTTCGGCGCGGATGCCTGCGCGCGGAACGCTCTCTTGCGAGAAGCCGCGCCGCTCGTTAGATAGGGAGAAGAATGAATAGCTCTGGCTCGAAGTTGCGCGCGACGCGCCTCGCCGAACTGAACGCGGGCGCAAAGCCCAACGGGCAGGTCACGCACCTCGAAACCGTGGCGTTCGGGCCGTCACTCGCGGTCGAGCGCTTTCGCTTCGGCAATGGGCTCGAGCTTTTGTTTTGCGAGGACCACGCGGCGCCGGTGATCGCCTATCACACTTGGTTTCGCGTCGGCTCGCGCCACGAGCACGAAGGCAAGACGGGGCTCGCACATCTATTCGAACACTTGATGTTCAACGAGGTCGAAGGGCGAAAAGCCGGCGAGTTCGATCGCAAGCTCGAAGAAGCTGGCGCGGAAAGCAACGCTTCGACTTGGCTCGACT
>DASYCL010000690.1:0-12989 GCA_036500245.1 Polyangiaceae bacterium
CGGTGCGACCGGCGAGCTTGATCACGGTGCGCAGCGGAAGCACGCCTTCGCCGACGACGTTGAACACGCCGGGCGCGTCGTGAAGCACGGCCAAGCGCAGCGCGCGCACGGCGTCCGCTTCGTGCACGAATTGCCACAGCGGATCGAAGCCGAGCACGGTCGGCGCGAGGCGATGACTGAGGTACCGCGTCACGAAATTGTCGACCGTCGGCCCAATCAGCGGCGCCATGCGCAGCACGGTCGCGATGCGACCTTGACCGGGCTTGCCGAAGCGAAACACTTCGGACTCCGCTTCGATTTTGTCCGCGAAAAAGCGCTCGCTGCGGCGAGCGCGGAGCGGATGTTTCTCGGACAGATAGTTCGGGTTCGTCGGATGCGCGCCGTAGAGCAGCGTGTGGCTGCGCATTACGATTTTGTGCACCTTCGTTCGGCGACAAGCGTTGATCACGTGCATCGTGCCGACGCTTTCGAGCTCGTGCGCGTACGTCGTGGAATGCGTCGGCGAATCCAAGAACGCGAGGTGAACGACGATGTCCACCGCTTCGGCGGCTAGGATCTCGGCGAGTCGTTCTTCGGCCGACGCTTCGGTCAAGTTGACGTTGTAAAAGCGCGACTTCGGGCCCGCGGTCGCGGGCGCTTCGGTGTCCAAGCACACGAGCGAGCGAACCTGCGGGTCCTCTTCCAACAAACCAATCAGGTTGGCGCCCAAGAACTGCGCAGCGCCCGTCACGGCGACGACACGCCGCCGACCGCCGGTCGTGTCGAGCGGTCCGCGCTCGGCGAGCGTCAGCGAGTGCGGAGATGTATGCGGACTACTCACCCAAGCGCTCCGCGAAAAAAATAAACTCGGTTCATTCGAGCTAGCAAAGTAATCGAAAACTCCGCGATTCCTAGTGCGCTTTGTCGACAAAGTGCTTTGAGCTCTCGAAAATCGGCGTGGCCACGGCCGAAGCGCTGTCGCGGCGAAATTGCAAGGAGTTTCCTGTTCAGCTCGTGCCTTGTGAATTACACTTGAAGATGATGCCGCATGCTTCGGTTTCAGCTGGATCCATGCTCGGGCCGTACGTGCTCGGGGATCGGCTCGGACTCGGAGGCATGGCGGAGGTGTATGTCGCGCATCGGGCAGGCCCGCGCGGATTCGCCAAGCGCTTTGCAGTGAAGCGCATCTTACCCGAGCTCGCGCAAGACGCGCGTTTCGTTGCGATGTTTTGCGACGAGGCGCGGATTTGCGCTGCGCTGTGCCACCCGAACATCGTACAGGTCGTGGATTTCGGGGAAAGCCAAGGCCAGCTGTTCATGGCCATGGAGTTCGTGGACGGCGTGTCGCTCGCCCGGCTGCTGCGCTCGGTATCCGCGCGGCGCGAACGTTTTCCGAAGGGCGCGGCGCTCCACATCGCGCACGAAGTCCTACGCGGGCTCGGCTTCGCGCACGAGGCATTGGACGAACATGGCCGACCGCTCGGCATCGTGCATCGCGATGTTTCGCCGGGAAACGTGCTGCTCGGGCGCGCCGGCGAAATCAAGCTCGGAGACTTCGGCATCGTACGCAGCGAGTTCGTCGATCGCCGCACCTATCCCGGCGAGCTCAAGGGCAAGGTCGGCTACATGTCACCGGAGCAGGTGATGGGAGCGGAGGTCGATCCGCGCAGCGATTTGTTCACGCTCGGCATCATTCTCACCGAGATGCTGCTCGCGCGCCCGCTGTTCGGCGGAGACAACGAGTTCGAGATCCTGACCAACATCTACGAAGCAAACCTCGGCGTACTCGATCGGCACGCGTCGGATTTGCCGGGTTCACTGCAGGACACGCTACGCAAGGCGCTCTCGCGCGAACCGGCCAAGCGTTTTCAAAGCGCCGCTGAATTCGCGAGCGCGCTCCGCGACGTCGCGCGCGAGCTCGATATCAGCCTCGGGGATGCGGAGATCGTGCCCTGGCTTTCGTCGCTTGGGATTTTGCCTTCGCGCAGCGGCACGCACGAACGGCTGCTCCAAGCGCAAGCCGAGCAAGCCGTCGCTATGCGCGGCACGGTGCCTTCGCCCGCGCCTTCGCCTTCGCCTTCGCCGGCCGAATCCGGCGAACTGCCCGTGCAGCGCGCGCCGGAAATGCCGCGTGCGCCGCGTTTCGGCGAGCCGCTCACGCGCGTTGCGTCGTGGAAGAGCGCGCTCGATCGCATGACGTTGCCGGCGGTTTTGCACGCGGTCGCAGCGCGCGAAGAGACGGGTGTGCTCGTTGCGCGCCACGAACGCCGCGAGAAACACTTCTATTTCGTCGAAGGTGAGCTGCGCGCGGCGCGTTCGACCGAGCATAGTGAGCTGCTCGGTGCACGGCTGCTTCGCGCCGGACGCATCGAAGAGCGCGATTTGACCGACGCGCTGGCCGCGAACAAGGCGGGCGGTCGCTCGCTCGGTGAGGAGCTCGTGGCGCGCGGGATCGTGCGCGCGTCATCGCTGTTGCGCGAGTTGGTCGAGCAAGTCGAGGCGCGCTTCATCGAGCTCTTCGCTTGGAACGACGGCACGCTCTGGTTCGTGCCGGGCACGCGCGAACCAGAGCTCGAGATCAAGGCACCATCGCTGCTGCCCGCCCTCGTCACGCACGCAATTCGCGAAGCCTATGGCGACGACGAGCTCGCGCTCTGGTTTGCTCGCGCTAGCAAATTGCCGGTCGTTCGTGGCGTCGCGCGGCGGGTCGATCCGACCAAGCTCGGACTCTCGCTGGCAGAACGTCGCGCCCTGGAACGCTCGGTGAAAGCCTCTTCGATCGAGAGCTTGGTGAGCGAGCTCTCCGCGGAACGCTTGGCCACTCCGCGCGAGACGTTGTTCGGGTTGTTCGTGGGCGTTAGCATCGGGATCATTTCGGTCCCGGGCTGGCGCTGAGCTCATTCGCGGCGCGTGGGCGGCCCGGATGAAGAGCGCGCATCCGCGCGGCCCGACGGCGAATTCAGCGTGCGCACCGAGTTCGGTTGGGTCGACGAGACCGGCGTATCTTCATCGAGCAGCTCGAGGATGGTTTTGAGCTCGACCGGCTTGAACAGTGTCGGACGCGCGGAATTCTTGAGGTACTCCGCTTCGACTCGACCTAGCGCGCCGCCAGTCACGAATACGAAGCGATCGGCGAGTTCGGGCCTTTTGGCCGCGATGCGCGCGTGTAGCGTGTCGCCGTTGCGACCGGGCAAGAACACGTCGCAGAGCACGAGATCCGGCATGTAGTGCGGATCGAGCAATTGTACTTCGGCTTCGGATGCCGCGGCCGCGGTTCGCACCAAATGAGGTTTGAGCGCCCGGCGCATCGTGCGCGAAAATACGGGATCGTCATCGACCAGGAAGACTTGCCGCGGTCGAGCCTCGGCCATGCGTGGCTTCTGTGTGCGCGCAGGGACGACTGGAATCAAGCCGCTGTCTTCGCGCACGCGCGTGAGCAGCACACGAAAAGAAGCGCCGCCGCCGACGCGATCGTGCACTTCGATGTGGCCGCCGTGCGAGCTCACCACGTCGCTACAGATTTTGAGTCCGAGCCCGGTACCGTGTCCGCGCTGCTTCGTCGTGTAAAATGGTCGGAAAATGTGCTGAATTGCGCCGGCGGGAATACCCGGGCCGTTGTCTTCGACGATCAGCGCGAGCTGGTCGCCTTGCGCGTTCACCTTGACCCAAACTTCGGGCCGCGTGGCGCCTTCACAGGCATCGGCAGCGTTGAACACGAGGTTCAACACGACTTGCCCCAAGCTGTCGCGGCGTCCGACGGTGAAGCAGGAGACGTCCGTTTGTTGGGTGAGCGTGATGCCGCGTCGCTCGAGGTGCGGTATGGCGATCACGAGCGAGTCGCGCACGATGGTCACGATGTCGACGCACTCGGGTGAAGTTTCACGTCGCGATACGAGGGAGAGTTGCTCGACGGTGTCGCGGATGCGCGAAACCGCGGTCTGGATGTCGGCCGACACTTCGCCTAGCTCGCGCACGGTGGCTCCGAGCTCGGGGTCGTTCGTGTCCGACAGTTCTCTCACTTGCTCGACGAGCCGGCCGAGCTCTTCCTGCTGCAAGATCATCGCGCCGGCCGGGCCACGCAGCTCATGCGCGACGCTCGCGGTGAGCAGGCCAAGGCTTGCCATGCGGCTGGCCTCGGCTAGTTCGTCGTTCGTCGGCGCGTCAATTGCTCGCGTGCGCTCGCGCTCGAGGGCGACAGCGACCATGTTCGAGACGGTGAGCGCGAAGCGCTGCGCCTCCTCGTCCAGGCGCGACGCATCGTCGAACAGGAGCACGAATACTCCGTGCACGTCGCGCCGATGGAGCACCGGGATAGCGAGCGCGGTGCGCGCGCCGAGTGCCAGGATCTCGCCCGCGTCGTCGATGCCCTCGCGATCGCGTCCGAGATCGACGAGCAAGACTAACTTGCGAGTGCTCGCTGCGCGCTGCGCGATCGTGTTGAGCGCGCGCCGGAGGACGATCAGCTCCGGGCCGCCGCGATCGCCGAGCCCGCGTTCGGCGACCGCATCGAGGTTCGGGTCGAGGGTGAAGGCAGCCGCTGCGCGCGCTTTCGCGGTTTCGATCAGGGCGTCCAATGAATCGCCGAGTAGGCCGCCGCTCGATTCTCCGGCGAGACGGCTCGACAGGCCGTGCAATGCCTCGAGGCGTTGCAAACGCAGCTGTAACGGATTCATGGTTCTCGCGTTCGCGTCGATCGAAAAAATCCCCCCGAAGCCAACCTTTCGAAGATAGGGCGCTTCCGCCCGCTCTGCCAAGCTCGGTTCGTTTTTGTGGCTTCGCGAATGCCTAGCTGCGGCCGATTTCCGCAGGCGCGTAACGCCGAGCCTAGAATCCGCTCACGTCGTAGCGAAGCACTGGGTACGGGGCAAAATCATTAACGACCTGGAAACCGGCCTCCAGGAACACCTTCATGGGCCCGAGCCACAACTCAGGCGCTTGCGCGTGTTCGCTGCAGCGCGGGAATGCTTCGATCGCGCGCGCACCGGATTTTCTGGCCAGGCCAACGCCGCTCTGAATTAGCGATCGAGCGACACCGCGCCGGCGAAAGTCTTCGTCGACCAGCATGCAACCAATGGTCAGCACAGCGTCGCGCGGGCCAGCGAAGCACGGCAGCGCTTTGTACAAGCGCTGCTCGTAGAGTTTGGGAACTCGCTCTGCGGCGCAGAGCTTCATCCAGCCCACGGCGCGCTCACCCGCGAGCGCGACCACGCCTTTGAGCTCCGCGGAGTCGAGCCCACGCACGAACGCGGCACGATTTTCGTCCGGAGCGTGAAACATGCGATCGAGCCAGGCGTTCTTGTCCCCGGGGAAGTGCCAATACTGGCAGTGGCAAGGCGTGTTCGTGCGCGCGAACAAGTCGACGAGCGCCGCGGCGTGGCGTGCCTCGGCCGCTTCGAACGCGAGCTCGTTGGTTTGCGCGGTGTCCACTCAGGATGGCGGAAGCGCCGGACCGTTCGGCGCGGTCAGGCGCTCGACGGCGGAGGCCAGGGTAAATAGTCGCTCTTCTTGGAATGCCGGCGCGAGCAGTTGTAATCCGACCGGTAGCGGCGGCTCCGAGCCCGTCGCGGGAGCCATGCCGCACGGTACACTCAGGCCCGCGATGCCGGCGAGGCTCGCGGGCAGCGTAAAAATGTCCGCGAGGTACATCGCCAATGGGTCGTCGGCCTTGTCGCCGAGTTTGAACGCGGGAGTTGGGCTCGTCGGCGCCGCGATCGCGTCCACGTGTTCGAACGCGCGATCGAAGTCTTGCTTGATCAGGGTGCGCGCCTTCTGCGCTTTGCGATAGTACGCGTCGTAGTAGCCCGAGCTGAGCACATAAGTTCCGAGCAAGATGCGCCGCTTCACCTCGGGACCGAAGCCGCTGTTGCGCGTTTTGCCGTACATGGTTTGCAGGTCGCTGCGCGCGGGCTCGATGCGTAAACCGAAGCGCACACCGTCGAAACGCGCGAGGTTGCTCGAGGCTTCGGCGGTCGCGACGATGTAATATGTCGCGATGCCATGGCGCGTGTGCGGCAGCGCGACCGGATGCACGCTGCAGCCGTCCTTCTCGAGCGCGCTGATGGCAGCGCGTACGCTCGCCGCCACGCGCGGATCCAAACCCTCCCCGAAATACTCTTCCGGAACGCCGATGCGCAGACCTTTCACCGGCTTGCCGCAAGCGGCTTCGTAGGCGCCGACCGGCACGTTTGCGCTGGTCGAGTCGTGCGGATCGACTCCAGCGATCACTTCCAGGATGCGCGCCGCGCTGCGCGCATCGCGCGCGAACGGCCCGACCTGATCCAAGCTCGACGCGAACGCGACGAGTCCATAACGCGATACACGCCCGTAGGTTGGTTTGACGCCGACAATGCCGCAGAGCGCGGCGGGTTGGCGGATCGAGCCGCCCGTGTCGCTACCGAGCGAACCCGCGGCTAAGCCCGCCGAAACCGCCGCGGCACTGCCGCCGCTCGAGCCACCCGCAGTTCGGCTTTGGTCCCACGGGTTGCGCATCGGGCCGAAGGCGCTGTTTTCGCCGGACGAACCCATCGCAAATTCGTCCATGTTGGTTTTGCCGACGAGCACTGCGCCGGCCGCGCGCAGGCGTGCGACCACGGTCGCGTCGTATTGCGGCCGCCAGCCGTGCTCGGCCGTCGAACCAGCCGTGCCTTCGGCGTTGCGACGCGTGAGGATCTTCGAGGCGCACGTGGTCGGTGCATCGACCGTGCAGAGCGCATCTTTGATCGCGATTGGCACGCCCGCGAGCGGACCGAGCTTTTCGCCGCGCGCGCGGCGCTGATCGATCGCATTCGCGCTCGCGAGGGCCGCTTCACGTGCGACGTGAAGAAAAGCGTGCAGTTTGCTCTTGGCTTCGATGCGCGCGAGCACGCGTTCGGTCAGTGCGACGGCACTGATTTCGCCGCGCGCCACGCGGTCCGCCTGTTCGGCGATGGGCAAATCGAGCACATCGCTCATTCTTCGACGAACGCCGGCACGGCGAACCCTCCGTTGTTGCTACGGGGAGCGCCGCTCAGCGCGGCCTCGTTGCTGAGGCACGGCTCGGCCTCGTCCGCGCGCAGCGGCGCACCGACCACCGCCACCTGCGTCGTTTCGGCAACCGACGCCGTATCGAGTTCCGCTAGCGAATTCACGTACTCCAAGATGTTGCCGAGATCCTTCTGCATGCGGTCAATCTCGGCGTCTTCGAGCTCGAGCCGCGCCAGCTTGGCAACGTGCAAAACCGTTTCACGAGTGATGGCCATGGTCAGCGGGGCGCACCTTATCACTCTCACCAAAGCTTGGCATTCGACCTGAGCCGCTCCTTTGGTCTAGCGTTCCGGCCATGTTTTTCGCGGCATCGTCGCTCGATCGACCTGTGTTGCGCACTGCGGGCGGGGGCTACGGTCCACCGGGGCCAGGCGGCTATGGCCCGCCGGGGCCAGGCGGCTACGGTCCGCCGGGCGGCTATGGTCCGCCCGGGCCGCCGCGCGATCCGCAGAAGCCGATCACCGGCTCGCCCGAAACGATGGCGCTGCACGCCATGACGATCGATCCGAGGACCGGTCTGCCGCGCGGCGAGAAGCCGCCGGCGAGCATCGCAGCGGTGGTCTCGCTCATCTGCGGCATCTTGCTTTGTCTCGGACCGCTCACCGGCATTCCCGCGATCGTCGCCGGACTCGTCGCGCGCCAAACCGCGCGTCAAAATCCTGCAAGCAGCGGCGGGGCGGGGATGGCGACCGCCGGTATCGTGCTCGGCGTGCTGAATCTACTGCTCAGCGCCGTCTTGATTTTTTTGATGATCTTCAGTTTTTTGAATCGATGAGACGGAATTCGTCGGGCGCATTTGTTCAGGCGCAATTTCGCGGCTGATTTTCCGGCTTCGATTCGCGCAACTCGGCGTCATCGCGCTCCGACTTCAGGCTCGTGCGACCCACTCCCCAGCCTTGGCCCGGCTCGACGCGAGGAAAGCCTGCCGATATGCTGCCGGCCGCGAACGGACCGCGGCGGGCGCGGCGCCGGGAAGACAACTTGACCGAGTTTCGTGAATTTCAAGACGGCGAGCTGATCGCGGGGACGCGCTACCGCGTGCTGCGTTTGATCGGCGTGGGCGGCATGGGTTCGGTCTACGAAGTCGAGCACGTCGAGCTGGGCAAGCGCTTCGTGCTCAAAGCGCTACTGCGCGAGCTCGCCCGGCGCGAGGATTTGGTGGCGCGCTTGCGCAACGAATGGCGCGCGCTCGCGCGTCTTCAACACGCGAGCATTGTGAACGTGACGGATGCCGGCACGTCGGGCAGCGGTGTCCCGTTCTACGTCATGGAGCGACTGGACGGCGACACGCTCGCCGCGCACCTGAAAAAGAAGCGTCGATTGCACGTGCTCGACTCGCTCGATATCGCCGAACAAGTGTTGGAAGCGCTCGGGGCCGCGCACGACATCGGCGTCATTCATCGCGACGTGAAGCCGGCCAATATCTTCTTGGTCGCCGGCGGCGGTGTAAAATTGCTCGATTTCGGCGTCGCGAAGATTGCGGACGCGAACGGGGTGGTGACCGCGCGTGGCATCGCGGTTGGAACGCCGCGCTACATGTCACCGGAACAAGCGCGCGGCGAACGCGTCGACGGCCGCTCGGACATCTACGCCACCGGTTTGATTCTGTTCGAGATGATCGCGGGTGTCGGCCCCTACGACGACGCGCGCGATGCGAACGAGCTCTTGCTCGCACAGCTGGCACGCGAAGCTCCGCCGCTGTCCGCGCTCGTCCCAGGCGTGGCGCCGGAGCTCGAACGCATCCTCGCGGCCATGCTGGCGAAGGATTGCCGTGGGCGTCCGCTACAAGCGCGCATCGCCGCCGAGCAGCTGCGCGAATTCGCGGCGCGATACCGCCGCGCTCCCGCGACGGATGCGCCCACCGCCACCGCAAACTACGGCGCCCAGACCATGGTCGGCGCGCAGGTCTCGAGCCCTAAGCGAGAGCTGACCACTCGGCCCGACGGCGTTGCGCACAACGCGGATGCGGAAGACACGGGCTCGGATTTGTTGCGCACCCAGCCGATCGCCGGCGACTACACGACGCAAGTCACGATCACCGCCAACACTGGCGATTTGAGCGCTGCCGGCGCGAACACGACGCACGTTTCCGCCCCCACGTTCGACGGCAGCACGACGCTCGAGATGGCGACGCTCGTGCCTGCGCGCACGGTCCCACTGCTCGGGTTCGCACCCGCCCTGGCGCTGCGCGCGGAACGCCCCGAGCGTACGGAAATCATCGGCGACTACACGCCACCGATGCCGCTCGACGCGATCGCGACGCGCACTCAAGTTCCGATCGTCGATGCGCTGCGACCAAACAGCGTGACGCCGCCGCCCGTCGTCGACGCGGGTCGAGCGACTAAGCGGGGTGAGTCGACAATGTCGCGTCCAGCGCGCATCGCGGTATTTTCCGCGGTCGCGCTTGCGGCCATGCTCGCGATTGGGCTCGGGGTCCATCGCGGGCGCTCGGTGTCATCCGCGAGTGCAAAACCGGTGCAGGCTATTGCCGCGCCTCCGCCACCCGAACCTGCAAAATTGGCAGAGTTGGTCGCTGCACCTGCCGCCGAAATCGCGCCGTCCGGAGCTGCCGAAGCGATCGCCGAGGCGTTGAGCGCGCCTGTGCCGGTTAGGGTCACGCCGCTCCCCGGCGATTCGGCACTGCGCGCCGCCCCGACCACGCCCAACTCCGCAATCGTTGCCAGCGCCAAGCCAGCGCAGTCTGCGGCAAATGGGCCGTTTTTGCGGGCCGCGGTCGCGGCTACCAGCGGCGGCCAGCGCGCGAAACCCAAGCCGAACCACACGGATCTCGGCTTGCCGGCCTCGGGCCTGTAAAAAGCGCGAGGCTACGGTTGCACGGGCGCAGCCTGTGCCGTAAGTTCCGCGCCCCTTCGCCATCCCGGCGAGGGCAGTGACGAACCCAATAAACCACACGCCCCACACGCGGCCGATCGAATCCGGTGCTCCCTCGGGAGTTGGTTCGAAGGCGGGGCGGAGGAAAAACCGAAAGGAGCAAGCGTTAATGGCTGAACTAGTATCGGGCGCAGGCGCGTCCAACGAAACATTCGAAGGCGGCGAGCTCAATCAGAAGCTCCGCGATCCCTCACAACCGCTCAGCGTGCGCGAGCTGTTCGAAGCCGGCGTGCACTTCGGTCACCAGACCAAGCGCTGGAACCCAAAGATGCGCCCGTACATTTACGGCGCGCGCAGCGGCATTCACATCGTCGATTTGGATCAGACAGCGCGGCTCTTCAAGCGCGCGTTCGACTTCATTGGCGACACCGTCGCGCGTGGCGGCGGCGTATTGTTCGTCGGTACGAAGCGTCAGGCGCAAGAGATCGTGCGCGAAGAGACGCGCCGCGCTGGCATGTACTTCGTCACGAATCGTTGGCTTGGCGGCACGCTCACCAACTTTCGCACGATCAAAGGTGGCCTCGACCGCCTGCGCTCGATCGAGCGCATGCGCGAAGACGGCACCTACGAGCAGTTGCCGAAGAAGGAGACCGTGCAGCTCGAAAAGGAGCGCGCGCGGCTCGAGAAATACATCGGTGGCCTGAAGGGCATGGGCAACGTGCCGAGCGCCGTGTTCATCATCGATCCGGCACAAGAGACGATCGCGGTGCAAGAAGCGCGTAAGTTGCACGTGCCCATCGTCGCGATCACGGACACGAATTGTGATCCCGATCTCGTCGACTACATCATCCCCGGCAACGACGATGCAATTCGGTCCGTGCGCTTGATCACGAGCGCGATCGCGGACGCATGCGTGTACGGCGCGGCGCGACGCCGCGAGTTCCAACAGGCACGCGATCGCGAAGGCGCGCAGCAAAGCACCGGCGGGCGCCCTGGCAGCGACGCGCAGGTGGTTTACGCTTCGCGTAGCGGCCGCGGTTCGGACGCGGCGAACTGAGAGGTACGTGAGATGGCGCAAGTAAGCATGCAACTGGTGAAGGAGCTTCGCGATCGCACGCAAGCGGGGCTCAACGACTGCAAGGCCGCCCTGGTCGAGGCCGACGGCGATCTGGAAAAGGCCGTCGAGATCATCCTGAAGAAGGGTTTGGCCAAGAGCGCGAAGCGAGCGGGTGCGATCGCGAGCGAAGGGCTCGTGGTCACGCGCGTTGCGGCGGACGGCAAAATCGGCGCAATCGCAGAAGTGAACATCCAAACCGATTTTGCCGCGCGCAACGACGAGTTCAAGGCGTTCGCGAACAAAGTCGCCGAAGCTGCGCTCAAAGCCAAGGCAGGCGCGGATCTCGGCGCCGAGCCGTTTCCGGGTGGCTCTGGCACGATCGAAGAGAACCGCGCCGCGCTCGTGGGTAAGCTCGGTGAGAATATCACCGTGCGCCGCTGGGATCGCGTCGCGGTGGACGGCGCGGGTCGCGTGCATTCGTACGTGCACCTCGGCGGCAAGATTGGCGTGCTGCTCGCGGTTCGTACCAGCACCGATGCAGCCGCAAAATCGCCGGCGTTCGACAAGTTCGTAGACGACAGCGCAATGCAGATCGCGGCCATGTCTCCGCTCTACCTGCACGTGAGCGAGATTCCGGCGGATCAACGCAGCAAGCAATCAGAGATCTTCAACGCGCAGCTGGTCGAAGAAGGCAAACCGGAGGCAGCCCGCCCGAAGATCATCGAGGGCAAACTTGCCAAGTGGGCCAAGGAAGTGTGTTTGCTCGAGCAGCAAAGCGTGACCGAAGCCGAAAAAACGATCGAGCACCAGCGCGCAGCCTTGGCCAAGGAGCTCGGCGCCGACGTCACGCTCAGCCGCTTCGTTCGCTTCGAGCGCGGGGAAGGCATCGAGAAGCCGACTGCACCGGACTTCGCCGCCGAAGTCGCGAAAATGGCCGGCGGCTGACGCGCCCCGCGTCGGTTAACGGCGAAGGGCTCGAAGTCGGAAGATTTCGGGCCCTTCGTGCATTTGCTCACAAGCCGTAGACGTTCTGACGATTGTGGCGAATGTCACGGAGCGCGTCGCGCGTGTCGATGACGAGACGAGCTTGGCGCGCGAGCCGTTCGAGATCGAGTCCTTCGTGGGCGGCCAAGAGCACGACCGCGTCGAAGAGTCCGAAATCGGTATCGAGCTCGACGCTGGTTTGCTTCACGCCTTCTTCGTCTACGTTCGGAATCAGCGGGTCCATGTACGAAACGCGCGCGCCGCGCTTCTGCAAGCCGTGGATGATCGCGAATGCCGGCGACTCGCGGCAATCGTTCACGTTGGCCTTGTAGGCGACTCCGTAGAGCAAGATCCGCGAGCCGCGCACGGGTTTCGCCTGATCGTTGAGCGCTTCGCTAGTGCGTTCGACGACGTGTGTCGGCATCTGCGCGTTGATCGAGTCGGCCAATGCAATGAAGCGCGCTTCGTAGTCGAGCGTGCGAAGCTTCCACGATAGATACAGCGGATCGATCGGCACGCAGTGCCCGCCGAGGCCGGGACCTGGATAGAACGGCATGAACCCGAACGGCTTCGTCGCAGCGGCGCGAATCACCTCGAAGGGATCCACCCGAAGCTTCCGGCTCATCAACGCGACCTCGTTGGCTAGACCGATGTTTACCGCGCGAAACGTGTTCTCGAGCAGCTTGACCATCTCCGCCGCCTCGGTCGACGACACGGGCACGAGCTCGTCGATGATCTGCGAATAGAGAGCGCTCGCGAGCGCGAGGCACTCGGGCGTCGCGCCTCCGAGCACTTTCGGCGTGTTGCGGGTGCCGTAGACACGATTGCCGGGATCCACACGCTCCGGCGAGAACGCGACGAAAATCGAGCGTCCGAGGATTTGCCCGGCGGCCGTGAGTTTCGGCACGAGCACTTCGCTCGTCGTTCCCGGGTAGCTCGTCGATTCCAAAATCACGAGCATATCGTCGTGTTGATAGCGCGCGATTTCGTCGACCGCGGCGACGATGAAGCGCATGTCGGGGGCTTTTGTTTTGTTGAGTGGCGTCGGCACGCACACGATCACGACGTCGGCTTCGGCTAACACCGACGGGTCCGTGGTCGCGTCGAGGCGGCC
>DASYCL010000691.1:0-4504 GCA_036500245.1 Polyangiaceae bacterium
CTTCGGGTTATGAGCCCGACGAGCTACCAGGCTGCTCCACCGCGCGTCAGAGGAGGCGTAACTTACTTACGAAGTCTTTGCTGTCAAGCGGCACGTTTTATTTTGTGATTTTAAGAATTTAGACCCCGACGTTGCGGCCCATGGTTAGGGCAAACTTCCGGCTTGGTGACCGAGCTTTCGCCCGCTCCAAAGCGATCGAAATTGGCTGCCCGGAGCGTCGACCGGTCGTCGCATAACCTCCAAACGCTGCCCGCAGCGCCCGATCGGTCGTCGCGTAACGCGCAAACGCTGCCCGCTGCTCGCGTCGGGTTACCCGATAACCAATCTGCGCTGCCCGCTGCTCTTTTTGGTTTGCCGACAATGCGACTCGCACTGCCGGTAGCTCCCAAGTCATTACCTGATAACGACCCGACGCTGCCCGCAGCTCCCAGCGGTTATATCTAAACCGATCCGCGCTGCCCGCAGCGCTCCGGCCACCAAGCCGCGCGGCTCGCGACAGAACTCGCCTCCGCTCGTGCCTGAGAGGGCTCTTACCCCAGCGCGCCGACCGCGGCGCCGAGCGCGATGATCGTCAACACCAACCCCGCAATCAAAATCCCCCAAGCGTCCCTTCGCCGCACGAACGCGACGAACATCACGCCAACGCGTAACACGGGCAGCGCCACGAATAAGCCGATTCCCGCGCGCACCACCGTCGCGCTGGGCAACCACCATAAACCCACTGCGATCACGATCGACGCGATCCACGTGCCGACTTCCAAGAGCCACGCGATGGCGCGATGCAGTGCGTCTGCCCGTACCGGCATCAGTGCATCGCTCCGAAGGCGTGGATGCCGAAACCTTGCAAAAGCATTTGCAGCGCCAGGAAGCCGAGCACTACGACGAAGAAGAGGCGCAAGCGTTCGCTCGAGACGGCGATGAAGAGGCGCGCGCCGAGGATGGCGCCGGCGACCGAGCCGAGTGCGACCGGGCCGGCGATGGCGGGGCGGATGTCGCCGCGCATGAAGTAGGCACCGGCACTCGCGGCGGCGGTGACGCCGATCATGAAGTTGGAGGTGGCGGAGGAGACTTTGAGCGGCAAGCGCAAAGCGCTGTCCATCGCGGGGATTTTCAGCACGCCGCTGCCGATGCCGAGCAGCGCGGAGACCAACCCGGCCGCGTACATGAGGCCCATCGCGATCGGTAAGCGTTTTACGACGTAGCCGATTTCGGTGCCCGTCGTGGGGTCGGCGTAGCTGCCGTGGAGGCGTAGTAGCGAGCCCCATTCGCCGGCGCTCGCCTCCATCGGCGCGGCTGCTTCGATGCGGCGCGCGAGCATTTGTTGGGCCGAGACGATCAGGATCAGTGCGAAGATCAAGAACAAGAGCGACGTGGGGAGTAGGCCGGTCAGGAGCACGCCGGAGACCGCGCCGAGTGTGGTCGCGAGTTCGAGCACGAGCGCGAGGCGGATGTTTGTGAGCTGCGTGCGTAGGAGCGGCGCGGCACTGGCGCAGGAGCTCGCGATGACAGACACGATGCTTGCGGCGATCGCGGTGCGGATGTCGATGCCGAGCAGGGTGAGCGCGGGCACAATCAAGACTCCGCCGGCCATGCCGAGCATGCCGCCGATCAGGCTCGCTGCGACCGAGAGCGCGAATAAGAGCGCGCCGGACGCGGGATTCAGCGCAGCCACCGTGAGCACGCGCGCTTCATACACTGCGCGGCGCTCGAACGGGAGTTTTCGCGTGTTTCGCCGTGCGTCGATTGAGCCGCTTTTCCGCGTTCGCTCGGCGCTTGACGAACGCACAGCTTGCGCAGTTGACGGCGTGGCGCAAACTAGGCGCGTGGACACGGGATGGCGCGGGTGGCTTCGTCTGGGTGCTGGGTTGGCGCTCGCGTTTTGGAGTGTGAGTGACGCGCGCGCGGGCGAGCCCACGCCAATCGAGCTCACCCTGCTCGGTCCCGATCCCGTGAGTGTGCGAGTCGCACTGGGTACGACCTTCCCCTGCGATTCAGCCGACGATCGGATCTTGATTCAGGGGAAATTCGCGCCGGGCGAAGTCATTCGCGCGACCGTGCCGGACGACTGCGTCTGCTTCGAGCAAACTCACACGCCGTTTCGGGACATCGATTGGGGGCCATCCCAAAGGATCTGCCGGCCGCAGATTTGCCGCGGCGCAGGCAAGGCGCGGCGTTGCGTTCCCTCACCCGATCCGACGATTCGGCTGCGCATCAGCTCGAATCGCGAGTGAACGGCGTTCCACGCCGCTCGCCGATGCGCGCGTTCAATGCGCGCGAGCACGCGGCGACGCCGAAACCGGTCGCGCTCGGGCGCCGGACTCGAACAGAAGAGCTCGGCCAACTTTCGCTCGTCTTCATCCAGCTCGAGCGCGGATCGTTCGCGAAGTCGTCTCATGGACTCCCTTGTTCAAGGGATGCGTGCCAGGAAATCTTGCGCGCTCTTCACTTTGCTGGCTCGACCGCGCGCAGCGCCGCACTTGCACCTACAAATCCGGCGTGGTGAACTACCCAAACAACAATGGTGCAGCGGCAATGACTTCGACGCTTGCCGTTCTTTCGCTCGCCGTCGTCGCCGCCTGCTCGGCTTGCGCGCCGCTCGACGTCGGCTCGAACCTGCTTTGGTCGACCGATCATGAAAGCGGGACTCTGAATGATTGGTCGAGCGCGCCGGGCGGCGGCGTGTTCGAAGATTCGGTGAATAGCCCGGTGCAAGTCGTGGCAGGGCCCGCGCACAGCGGGCGCTTTTCGCTCGAGCTGAGCGATCTGGCCGCGAGTGACACCGAGGGGCCGGGCGTTTATCGCGATCTCGCCAATGCGCCGGACGCTTATTACAGCGCTTGGTTTTACTTGCCGCAAACTTACGTCACGCGCTCGAAGTGGACGATCGAGCAGTTTTTGAACTTGGCGTCGACCAATCCGGTCGTGTACGGGCATGATTTCGAACTCGCGCTGCGCGCGCTGCCGGGCGGACAAGTGATCCTATTCGTGTTCAGTCACGATCCGGATTACCTGCAAGCGCCGCTGACCGATCCGCCCGCGCTGGTACCGACCGGCGAGTGGTTTCAAGTCGAAACCTACTTTCGCCCGCGCAGCGATGAAACCGGTGAGCTCCTGGTCTGGCTCAACGATCGCTTGGTCTACGACATCGAAGATCGGCGCACGCTCGGCCAAGGAGATTTGGTGTGGACCTTGAGCAGTCAGGCTGAAGACGTGACGCCCACCCCCACGCTCTACATCGACGACGCCGCGATCAGCCTGAGCCAAGTGACGACACACGGCAAGCTGCACGAATAGCCTCAATCGGCATCGAGCGGCGCGCCGGAGACGACGCGCGCCGGCATGTCCACGGGGATGCCGTCGCCGAGCAAGCCGTCGTTTTCGTGCGTCGAATGATCGTAGACCACGGCGCCGCTCGCCTCGTTCAGTGGCAGTTCGAGTACCAGGCCGGGATCGACCGCGGAGAAGTTGCCGCTGGCTTCGCTCGCGATCTGCTCGTCACTGCGCGCGACGTTGAACACGCGCACGTCGTCGATCGAGCCATGTAAAAGATGCTGCGTGCCGTCGAGAGATCCGATCCAGCAAGTCGTGGGCGTGCGCTGGCTCGTGGTGTTGATCGCGGTCGCGACGGCTTTGCCGTCCACGAACAGCGTCGCGCTCATGGTGTCGAAGCGGTACGCGGCGTGATGCCATTTGCCGACATCGAGCGGCGCGCTGCCCACGGCGAGCAGGCGATCGCCGTACACATGCCAGGCGGTGAGCGCCCCGCCCATCACGCCGAGCTCGACGCCACTGTCGAAATCCTTGCGCAGGGTGAGGAGGGCCTGCCGCGTGGTCACGTCTTCCAGCTCGAACCAAAGGGACCAGGTTTGAGTGCCGCTGCCGATCGGAAATTGCGCCGTCGCGGTCGTCAGGTAGTCCCCCATGCCGTCGAACGAGAGCGCGAGGTTCTGGTTCGAATCGACGACTCGGCGCGGAAGCATCGGGTTGCCCGCGTCGGCCGCGGGCGCGCTGCAGCCGGCCGCGCCGCAAATCGCTAGCCAAACCAGCGCCCCGAAAGCGCGACGGCAGAGGGCAACGCGGACCAACTCCGCGAGTGTAGCGGACCGGGTCACCCCCTTCAATTGTGCCGCCGGGAGGGATCGCGCCCGGCAGTCCCGATCTGGAACCGATTTTCCTAACCAATTTTACCGGTTCGTCCCCTTAACCAGATCGCGTGGCAACCTCACTCGGCCATTGCCGGCGGCGTGCGCGCTGCTAGCAAGGTGGGATGCGGAAATCTTTCGTGAGCAACAAGAGCAATGGGTTCGAGTCGATCGTTCAATCGGAGGAGCGCGCCGCGAGCGTGCGGACTCCGACGCGCTTACCTCGGGTGTCTCGCCCGATGATCGCGCTGGCCTTGCTCGGTTGCGCTGGAGCTGCCGCGTGTGGCTCGAATAGCTCCGCGCCGAGCGGCAACGATGAAGCTGGCTCGAGCGCGACGAGCGCGGGCAGCAGTAACGCAGGT
>DASYCL010000692.1:0-11873 GCA_036500245.1 Polyangiaceae bacterium
TGCTCGGCGTGACGAAGCAGGCATATCCGGATCTGTCGCAGATCCCGTATCACGGTCGCTACCGTCACATCGACGCGGGCGGCGTGCCGCGGCTACGCGATTTCGAGGCAAAAATTCGTGGATTTTCGGCTGAAGAGCAACTCGCCTCGCGCTTCGAACTGGTGATCGCGAGTGTGCTGCTCGACGCGGGCGCGGGCAGCGATTGGCGCTATCGCGGCGCGGACGGCGGAACTTATGCGCGCTCGGAAGGGCTCGCCGTCGCGAGTTACGAGCTGTTCATGCGCGGGACACTCGGCGGCAGCACGAGCGCACCGCGCGCCGACGCGATTGGTCTCGCGAAGCTGAACGCGGATACGCTCGCTCAAGCGTTCCATGTCAGCGCAGAAAATCCGCTCGCCGGGTTGGAAGGTCGCGCTTCGCTGCTATGCAGATTGGGCGAAGTGGTCGGAGCTTCAGCGGAGTATTTTGGGAGCGAAGCACCCAGGCTCGGCAATCTCGGCGTGTATCTGCGAAACTCCGCACACGCGACTCACTTAGCAGCGACGGAGATTTTGCGCGCCGTGCTCGCTGCACTCGGTCCGATTTGGCAAGGCCGTCCGCGCTTGGCCGGTAGGAGTTTGGGTGATGTCTGGCGGCACTCGCGCTTCGGTTTCGTGCCGTTTCACAAGCTGTCGCAGTGGCTCACGTATTCGTTGTTCGAGCCGCTGGAGGCCGCGGGCGTCATCATCGACGGCGCGAGCGAGCTCACCGGCCTCGCCGAATATCGAAACGGCGGGCTTTTTCTCGACGGTGGCGCGCTCGCACTCAAAAATCCAGAAGTGGTCAACGTGCGCCACGCCGTCGATTCGGATCTGGTGATCGAATGGCGTGCGCTCACGATCGCGCTCTTGGATCGAGCCGCGCGAGCGCTTCGCGCGCGGCTCGGTTTTACGGAGCAAGAATTGCCGCTCGCGCGCATTCTCGAAGGCGGCACTTGGCGCGCCGGTCGCGCGATCGCGCTCGAGAAGCGAGCAGGCGGCGGACCTCCGCTCCTGATCGACAGCGACGGCACCGTCTTCTGATTCGAACTTCGAAAGCAAGCCATGCCCAACAACGTTACGGTCATCAATCATCCGCTCGTCCAACACAAGCTCACGCTCTTGCGCCAAAAAGATCGCAGCACGAGCGGCTTTCGCACGCTGCTCGGCGAAATCAGCATGCTGCTCGTGTACGAAGTGACGCGCGATTTGCCGCTGACCTACGAAGCGATCGAAACCCCGCTCGCCACCATGCAATCCCCGCTGATTGACGGCAAAAAAGTGGTCTTGCTCAACATCCTGCGCGCCGGCACGGGCATGGTCGAAGGCATGCTCCGGATTTTGCCGTCCGCGCGCGTCGGCAACATCGGCCTTTATCGCGATCCCGAGACGCTCGGGGCGATCGAGTACTATTTCAAACTGCCGAACGAAATGTCGGACCGCGACGTGATCGTGGTCGATCCCATGCTCGCGACGGGCAACAGCGCGGTCGCTGCGGTCGAGCGCGTGAAGACCGCGAGTCCACGCTCGATCAAATTCGTGTGCTTACTCGCCGCGCCCGAAGGCCTCGCCAATCTCCAAGAATCACACCCCGACGTACCGATCTGGACCGCTGCGATCGACGACCATTTGGACGAGCACGGCTACATCATCCCGGGTTTGGGGGACGCAGGGGATCGCTTGTTCGGGACGAAGTGAGCGGTCTCAATTCGGCGCGGTCGCCGTATCGCCGAAGCTCAAAAATACCTTGATTTGTGGGCTCGCGGCGTCGATCGGCGCGTCGGTCGAAGGCAGCACGAAGACGAGCGAGTTCTTCGGCGCGCTCGTACCGACGATGTCGTTGCCAGCGAAGATGTGCTCGGCGAAGCCTTCGTTGAATAGCGTCCAATCGCTCGGATTGCCATTTTGATCGAATGCGACGAGCACGCTGTTGTTCGAGGTAGAGAGCGTGCTGAGATCGCCGTTGCCGTTGCCCGTGTTGGTTACTCGGACGCGCAGCTCACCATCCGAGTAGCGCGTGAAGCTTTGCGGGATGATGCGCGCGTTCATGCCCGCGACCGTCGAGTTGTCCGCGATCGGGAACGCGACGCTCGTGACCGCCGGGTAACCGCTGCCGTTCATCACGATGTAGCCGGTTTCGCCCGCGCCGAGACAGGTCGAGATCGTCGAGCTGCCGGACACGCACGTGCTCGCGGCCACCTTCACGAGGAACGGCGAGCCCAGGGATGCGCCGTTTTGATCCTTGAACGTAACGGTGGAAAACGAGATGCCGATGCCAGCTTTGGCGCTGCCGCTCGTGTTGGTGAATGGCAAAACTAGGCTGAAACTCGTGCCGACGCGGTTTTCGAGATACGCCGTGCCGAAGTTGTAGTGGCTCGCGCCGCTGCCGGTCGGCGTCTCGACGCTGATCGTTTTGTGCGTGGTGCCCATCGCGGTGCCCGCGACGCACGATGAATTGCCAGTCATGAGCGAGGAGTTGTTGTTGCCGTTGAATGAGCCCGCGCCGGGTGTGCCGGTCCCGCCGCTCGTGTACGTGCCCGAGCACGCGAGCGTCCCGGTGCTGAAGTTCGCGGGCGTAAACCCCGAGATCGCCATGGTGCCTGCCGTTGTCACGCTCACGCCGTTTTTCGTCGCGACGTAGTCGAAGCCGCTGTCCACGCCTTTGCCCGACGTCATGCTGTAGGGCTGGAGCTCCGTGCCGCCGGAGCTCGCATTGGCGTTGTCGGCGAGGCAGCTGAAATCGAATGCACCTTGCACGATGGCGGCGCTCACGATCGACGCGTTGCCCGCGCCGTCGACTTTGCCCGTCGCGTCTCCGAATAGCGTGCGCTGAGCGAAATCGCTGAAAATATTGCCAGCCGGCAAATGCGCGGCGCAGAAATAGTTCATGCCCGCGAGCGCGCTCTGCCCGCTGAATGTGAGGCCGAAGTTCAGATAGGGTTTTAAGTTTGCGTTCGTCAACGTAAGCGTCGTCGGCCCGGAGATCGCTACGGTGCCGAAGTAGTTCCAATCGTCGGCGTTGCCCGCTTGAATGCCGTTACCGGTTTTGTCGACTTGAACGAGCACGGTGTAGCTGCCGTCGAGGAATGCGTGCGCGAAGAATTGACCGTTCGCCGTCAACGAGGAGATCGTCGAGTTCGCGTCGCTCATGAGTGCGCTACCATTGCCGCTCGCGTCGACGCCGATGCTCTGCCAACCTGCCACGAGCGTGCTGCCTTGGAACACGTACGCGTTCGCCCGGCTCGCGCTCGCGATCGCGGGAGCCTGAATACTCACCGTCAGCTGACTACAAAGCACGACCGGTCCGCTGGTATTTTTGCCGTTGATCGTGCCCGTCCCGTTTTTTACCGTGCAGGTTTGGCCAGCAGGTTGGGTCAGCACCGTGACGTTGTATTGAGTTTGATCGACGACGGGTGCGTTGAAGGAGGAAGAGCCGTTGGTGACGAGGCCTTTGACCGTCAGGTTGTTGCCCCCGTTATTCTGCAGCACGACAGTTTGGCCCGCTGCGAGCGTCTGCACGTTCACGCTCAAGAAGAACGCCGGGTTGCAGGTCACCACCAGATTGGTGACGTTCGCGGCGTTGATCGTGCCGATGTTGTTGGCGATCGTGCAGAGTTGACCGAACGTTTGGAACGTCACTTCGACGTCGTAGCTTTGCCCGTCGGACAAGCTGCCGGGCAGAGTAAACGGGCCGTTTTGCGTGAAACCGAAGCCGGTGCTGCCGTTGATGTTCATCAGCACTTGGCTACTCGCGGCAAGTCCGGTGATCGTCCCGCCCACGCTGTACGGGAGATCGCCGCACGAAACACTCACCAGCGTGACGCTCGCGTTGCTGACCGTGCCGCTCGCTAGCCCGACGCTGCAACTCTGCCCTTTGGGCTGATTTTGCACGCTGACGGCGTACGTCGAGCCGCTCGTAACCGGCGTAGCAAAGGTGAAGTTGCCGTTCGCCGTGATCGTCAGATCGTCGCCGCCGTTGTCTTGCAAGACGAGCGCTTTGCCGGCGTCGAGCCCGCTGACGCTGCCACCGATCGTGTAGGCATTCAAGCTGCAGTTCACGCTGACCGTGGTTACGTCAGCGCCGTCGACGGTACCCACGCCGTTGCTCACGCTGCAGGTCATGCCGAAAGGCTGCTCGCTCACGGTCACCGTGTAGCCCGCGCTGTCGGCGACTTTCGTCGCAAAGCTGAACGTGCCGTTTTGCTGCAGTGAGAGGTTGCTGCCGCCGTTGTCTTGAAGCACGACCGTCCTGCTGCTCGGCAAGCCGGACAGCGAACCGCCGATCACGTAGGAATTGCTGCTGCACGTGATGCTCACGTTCGTCACGTTGGCACCGACGACGGCACCGTTGCCGTCGTCGACCGTGCAGGTTTCGCCGGAGGCTTGCGTGAAAACGCTGACCGCGTAGTTGGCGCCGCTAGCGATTGGGGTCGAAAACGCGAAAGTTCCGTTCTGGGTCAGCGTCAGATCGTTCCCGCCGTTGTCGCGCAAAACCAGGTTTTTTCCCGTGCCAAGACCGTTTAGCGTGCCGCCGATGGTATAGCTCTGCGTGACGCAGCTCACGCTCACGTCGTTCACGTTCGCGTTCGCATTGCCGGTGTCGTGTGTGACGGTACAGAGCTGCCCGAGCGGTTGAGTCTTGACCGTCACCGCGTACCCCGAGCCGCTCGCGATCGACGTGGCGAACGTGAACGTGCCGTTTTGAGTCACGATCAGATCGTCGGCGCCGTTGTTTTCGAGCACGACGCTCGCGCTACTCGCGAGCCCGCTCACGCTGCCGCCGACGGTGCGGACAACCGTGCTGCACGTCACCGTTACATCCGTGATCGCTGGCGCGCTCGCGCCGGTGCCGTCCGAAACCGTGCACGTCGCGCCCGAAGGCTCGGTGCCCACACTGATCGTGAACGCGGTCCCGACCACGAGCGGTGTCGCAAATTGAAAGCTGCCGTTCTTGGTCAGCGTGAGATCGTCGCTGCCGTTGTCTTGCAGTACGACGTTCTGACCGCTGGGCAAGCCGCTCAGCGTGCCGCCGATGACGTAGCTCGGCGGCGTGTTCGCGCTGCCCGCGTCGCCGCCATTTCCGGCACTATTCCCGCCATTTCCAGTACTGTTGGCGTCTCCACCACTGCCCGCGCTTTCGGCGCCGCCCGCGGCGCCGCCACTACCGCCTGCGTTGGAGCTGCCGGCGGAGCCGTCGTCACTGCCCGCGGTGCTGGCGCTGCCCGAGCTCGCGCCGGTCGTTCCGGCACTGTTCGTGTCGCCGCCGGTGCCGCGGTCGCCGCTGCCGCTGCCGCCCGAGCTGTTGCACGCGGCGAGCACGACCCCGCAAAGTGCGAATGCCAAATAACGAACCGAACGAAACAGCAAACCGAGTACGCGAGCATGGGACGAGCGCATGAATCAGTCCTCCGGATACTGCTTCAGCAATAAAGCAGTGCCGAATGCGCTGGCAATCGCCTTGCGGCACCCGTTCGCGCGCGGGACGTCTTGCAACGTAAACGAAGCCGCTCGTTCGCGATCAACGCGCTCGCGCGCGCGAAAGAATTAGGAGCGAACGAGTACTGTAATGAACGAGATCACACCGACTCCATCGCAGGGAGTGTAAACAAAATCGATTGCCGCTTTTGCGCCGCGAAATCAGTTCGCGGGCAGCGCCGCTTTCTCCGCGCGCTGCGCGCGTCGCTTCGGCTTCGTGTCGAGACCGAGCTCGCCCGGTGCATTCGGCGTCACGGCGAACGCCGCTTCGACCAATGAGCGCGCTTGACGTAAGGCCAATTCGAGCGCGAGCGCCGCGTCGCTCACGGCTTCGCGCAAAGCCAGAGCTTCGGCTTCCGGCAAGGGCTTCGGCATGCCGAGTTCGCGCACTTTTTGCTCGGAAGCGCGCGCGGCCTCGAGCAGCGGCGGCAGGAATGAATACGCGGGATCCGCGCACAGCCGCCGCACGTAGCCGGACTCTGCGCGGCGCTCGAACTCGCGCCAAAAATTCTGCGCGCTATTGCCCGGTTTGCGCAGCGACGCAAAGCGCTGATGCGGAAACAGCGCTTCGACGAGCGGGCCATTCGCCGACACGTTCGCGACGATCGCGTCGAAGACGGCTTCGATCGCGTCCGCCCAGGCGTTCGCGAACTCTTCGCTCTTCAACTTGCGCGCGGCGGCAAATTCCGGGAGCGGCGCCGCGTCGCTCAGCGCGGTCTCGACGCGTTCGAGTGCAGCGCGCACGCGCCCGGCCGCGACAGCGAGCCAACCGCGCTCCTCGATTTGCGCATCGCCCTCGAGTGCCGAGTGCGCTTCGGCTTGCGCGAGCCGTTCCGCTGTTTGTTCGGCGAACACGCCGAGGTCGCGCGCGTCTTGGATACTGAAGCCGCTCATCGTGCGCGCACGTAACACGAGTTCGGGCAAACTCAAAGGCGCGCGGGCCGAACGCGTTGTGAAGACGCATCCGACCCGCGCTTGCAGTTGCGCCGTTGTCTCTCAGTTGAAGCCGTGGAACGTCTTCAAATAGGACTCGGTGCTGGTATCGGCGCCAGTTTCCCAATATGCCAGTAGGCGCACGAAGCTGTTCGCGTTCGCGAATGCCACCACTTGCTGCGCGTTGGCGACGCTGAACACCTCGCAGGTCGTGTCGTTCGTGCCGATCATCGGCGTGATGCCGACGCTGGCCGAAACACCGAGGCTCGACAGATTCCCGCGCGTCGCGTTGGCGGCGTCGATCGCGGCTTGCCCCATGTCCGAATAGCAAGGCCCATAGTCCATCGCCATGATGTTCACGACATCGACGCGCGCGCCGTTTGCCTTCGCGTTCGACAGCAGATTCTTCTGCGCGCCGGGCAACCCGGTGCGATCCACAGCCAGCGTGTAAGACACGCGCAAACTCGCGTTTGCGGCTTCGAGCCCGGCAATCGCCTTGTTTCGGCGATCGACGGAAGCCGTGTCGTTCTCGGCACCGTTTTCGATGTCGAAGTCGACCCAAGTGAGGCTGTATTGGTTGATCACCTTTTGATACGCGGCTTGCAAACTGCTCACGCTGGTGCACGAGCGACCGATCTCGGTGCCGCCTTCGCCGCCGAAGGATACGATCACGTCGCCGCCGATCGCGCGTAGCCCGTTGATGTAGCTACCCTGGTTGCTGCCCGTGATCGAGTCGCTGCCGTTCCAGGTCGGGTTACATGTGCCCGTGCCGTTGATGATGAACGCAAGCGTGTAGAACTTGTGTCCGGTCGCGTTCGCCAAGCTGACGAGGTTTTGGTTTTCCCATTCCGGCACGTACGGGGCACTGAAACGCGCCGGGAAATTGCCCGCGCCAGCAGGCGGTGGATTCGAAGGCGGCGGCGGCGCGCTGCCCGCGGTGTTCGCGCTCCAGGCTTGCGCGTTCGTGCCATTGCACGTGTAAAGCTGCACCTTCGTGCCGTTCGCCGGGTTCGCCGCGGCAATATCCAAGCACTTACCGCTCTGCTGACCGACGATGTTGAAGCGCGACCCGCTCGGTAGGAACTTGAACGCTTGTGCCGTCGTGCCGTTGCACGTCCATAGGTCGACCTTCGTGCTGTCCGCCGTGCCGTTCCCGGAAATGTCGATGCACTTCCCGCTCGAAGTGTTGACGATTTTGTAATAAGTGCTGTCGAGCGCGACGAGCTGAAAATTCTGCGCGCCAGTCCCGTTGCAGCCGTACTCTTGCACCTGCGCGCCATCCGCGGTGCTCGCGGCCGCGATGTCCATGCAGCTACCCGTCGCGACACCCGAGCCCAACGTGTACGTCGCGTTGTTGGTCAGCGCTTCGCCATCGCTACTCACCGCGCCAACGTCTTCCGTGCTCGTGCCATTCGGAGCTGCGCCGCAACCCACCAAAAACGCCAAGGTCGAAACTGCGAGATACGATTTCTTCATCAGTGATTTCCTCTCGACGGCCGCCGCGCGTTTGCTAGCGAAGCGCCCGAACCATGCGCAACCCCTCACAGCAAGCATGGTGCCAATACTGGAATGAAAAAATCGTCAATCATTCTCAATGATTGAATTTGCGTAACCCGCCGCGACTACGCAAACCTCGTACCCCTCGTAAAACCATGTCGACGAATTGCGCATGGCCGCGCACCGCGCACGCGTCACTCTCAAGAGTGACGAACGGAATTTTCCAATACGCGCTGTGCGCGGCGGGAAAGGTACGCGGATGACACGCGGAGCCTCGCACAACGAGAACAAAGTTGCGTGTGCAACTAACGGATGCGCGCGTGAAACGCGGCGCCGGCGGGACACGGCATGCAAGTTCGCTACGTGAGCCTCGAGTTGGCGTTGCAGCTGACAATTCGGCCGTAAATAGTAGGATGAGCTGCAACGGCTGGGCGCTAGAAGATTCGCGTGCGCGTGCGCAACCGTTCTGCCCAGGCGCCGACGAGTCGCTTCGTGGTTTCGTCATGCTCGATCAAGAGCGCGGTGAGCGCGCTGGTCGCGCGCTCGGCTTTGAACCACGCCGAGCGGTGGCTCAGCGTGTCTGCGCGCGTGCGCGAGAGCTCGAGCGCTTCGACCAGCCAGGCGCTGACTTCACGAATGCGATCGAGTTCCCCGCGCGGCGCAGCCTGATTCTCGCGCACGACGTAGAGCGCTCGGGCGATGCCGAGCAAGTCGCGGATGGTTTCTCTTGGAAGCTGTTTTGCGCTCACCGACTCGCGGTACTGGATCTTTGTTCAGCCGTAAATCGCCGCGTTTTTCTCGCGGAATTCCGGCTCAGGGACGGTGCCGACGGCCTATTTCGGCGCGGGTTCGCAGCAACCGGTGACGCAATACGCGCCGTCTTCACAAGCAGGTTCGCCAGGTTGGCCGCAAGCAGCGACGTTCGGCGGACAGCGCGCCGTGTCACTGCCCGCGCAGGATGACGACGGTGCAGTTCGCCCGACGCATACTTCGCACGGATCGCAGCCGTTGCGGCAGGAGGGCACTGGCGTGCACGGATGGCATGCGCCCGGATCGCCGAGCGTGTTTAGATTGCACGTGCCGGTATTGCCGTTCGCGGATCCGAGCCAGACGTAGTTGCCGCTGTCTGCAGGCAGCTCACAGCAGCCGAAGCAATCGCAGCCATTGGGTGTGAGTGGCAGACAGAAGTCGAGACACGCTGATGATTGCGTTGACTCGAGGTCAGCGCAGCTTGCGGCCGTGCCGGGTGTGTTGGCGTTCGCGTCGTAAGCGCAATGCGCGTCACCACTCGGCGGATAGCTCGGCGCGACGGACAGTGCGTCGCACGCCTGGTTCCAATAGCAGTCGTCGTCACCTGAACCGCTGTTTTGATCGAAGTAGCAATCTTCGTGGCACGGCGCGTTGTTTGCTCCGGGAATTCCGCCGAAAAATGAATCTTCGGTGTTGTCGCACGCGCCGGTGCATTCGAGATCAGCAGAGTCGATCAAGCCGTCGCCATCGTTGTCGACGCAGTCGCCGCAGGCGTAGACTTTGCCTTGGCAGGCCGTGACCACGCACGCGACGCTGCCCGCACCGGAGCCCGCGCTCGCTCCCGCGACGTTGCCCGAGCTGCCGGCGTTCGCGGTCGCGCTGCCACCCGCGCCGAGTGCGGGCAAATCTTCACCGATGCGCACACTTTCGGTGCACGAGAGCACGCTCGCAGCAGCAACGAACGCCACGATCGCGGCGCGAGTGACGCGCGCCAAAGTCATGGGGTCTCTGTGCCGTTGACCGCGTGTTGATGCGCCGAGTTCGGATACGCGCGGTCGAAAGCCTGGGCGCGTCGCTCGGCTTCGGCAGTGCGACCCAAGCGGCGTAGCGCGGCGATCGCGATCACCTCGCGCTCCTGAGTCAGCGCGCCGCGTGGAAATTCTTTTTGGTGCTCGTTCGTCAGTTGCAGAGCTTGGGCGGGATTGGAACCGAGTGCGGCGCGCGCGCGTTCGAGCAGTGACGCTTCGTCTGCGACCGAATTCGAGCTGGGATTCGCTGCGTGATGCGGAGCGGCGCTCGCACCGCTGGCGAGCGAGTTCGTGCTCGGCGCGGTCGGCGTAGAATCACTCGGCAAAGCTGCCGGGAGCGCGCTCGGCGCGGAGTTTGCGCTCGGTTCTGAATTCTGATTCGCGGTCGAACTCGGGCTCAGTTCCGTCGCGTTCGACGGCGCAGCAGTGGCCGCGTCCGCGCGCTTCGCAGCGCGCGTGCTGAGCGCATGGATGCCCAGCAAACCGAGTGCGATCAGCCCGACGCCGGCCGCGGCTTTGACGAGTAGCGCGGACTTGCTGGCCGCCTGCGCGGGCGCGCCGAGCACGGGCCCGAGCTTTGCGGCAAGCGCACCGAGCTCGGCTTCGCTCGCGCTGTCCGCGCGCGCGTCGCAGAATAGTGCGCTCAGCCGAGAGTGGGCTGCTCCGTCGGCGAGTCGCGGCGGATCTTCGAACTCCGTCATCGCGTGCCTTTCTCGTCGCGCTCGAGCGCGGCGAGCATCAGCTCACGCGCGGCGTGCAAGCGCGAATACGCGGTTTGCATCGGGCAGCCCACGATTTCAGCGACTTCCTTCATGGTGAAGCCTTCGATCTCGTAGAGCACGACGATCTCGCGCTTCTCGTCGTCGAGTAAGTCGAGCAGAGCGCGCACGGCGGCGCGGCGTTCCACGCGCGAATCCGGTTCGGCGCCGGTGCGTTCGCCGGTCTCGGCGAGCGGTTCGGCCGTCGCGCGTTCGCGCCGCACGTACGCCTTACGCCGATGATCGGCCGCGACACGAATGCAGATCCCATAAAGCCAGGTGCGGACACTGGAACGTCCTTCGAAGCTTGGCAGCTTGCGTTGGACAGTGATGAATACTTCCTGGCAAACATCCGGAACTTCCGCTTCAGCCACGCCCAAATAGCGAAGTGTTCTCCATACATACTTGGCGTGTTCGGCGAACACTTCGGACAGCGTCGGGCCACTGTTCACGGGCACGACGGCTGCTCGATGCGATCGGGGCGGTTGGAGCTAGTCATCGGTGAGTGGGCGGAGCGGCATGAGATTATCACCGCCACGTAACGGCGGGCCCGAGTTCGAGCACGCCCGCGACTCGCCCGGTTCGATAGATAGAGGCATCGCGATCGTCGGCTGAGCCGTAAGTGAACGCATTTTGCTCGAGCGGTACTTCCGCGCGCGCATCGAAGCGCAGCCCGAGCGAGCCGTAGAGCCGCGCGCTCAGCCCGGCACGTGCGGACAGTGCAAAACGCACCAGCGCGGCCGATTGGTTGCGATCGAAGCCAAAGGCGCGCGCTCCGAGCCTGCCCACGACTTGCCCGACGCACACGAATGCGCGCAGCGGAGTCGGTGCCATGCTTGGCCACGGGCAGACCTCGAGCCCGACGTAACCGAAACTGAGTCGCGCGCCGGCTGCGCCGCCATTGATGGTGCTGTCGCGTGCCGCGTCGAGACCTGCGAAGAGCCGCAGCTCGGGCACGAACGCAGGTTTGAGTCCGAGCCCTGCTTCCGCGCCGAAGGCAACACCGGGAAGCACTCCGCCGCCGAGGGTCGCGCCGAGCGAAGCATCGGCGTGCCAGGGTTCGCGCGGCGCGTGCGTCGTCGCTGGCAGCTCGATCACGCTGGGAGCCGCAGCCGTCGAATGCGCGTTTTGTGGCTGATTTGCCGAGTCTGCAGCGGAAGCGGCATTGTCTCCGGCAGCAGCTTTCGGGGCCGTGAGCTCGCGCGCCGCGGACGAATCGACGAGCAGCGCGACGACGAGCGCAATCGAGTCGTCGAGCGCAGAGCAATGCGGGGCGCTGGTGCTGAGCTGCCGCTGGCCGAGCGATTCCCCGCGCGCGCTCTGCAGATCGAGCTCCGCGGTCCACGTGCCGTTTGGGCCGTGGTTCAGGCGCAGTGAGATTCTTAGGGGGGTGCCTTGGTCGGCGAAGACGGCGC
>DASYCL010000693.1:0-4593 GCA_036500245.1 Polyangiaceae bacterium
TCCTCTCGGGATGTAGTTCGAATCACGATTCTTCCGGCGCGTCGTTTCAGTCGTCAGTCGAACAAGGCGTGCACGACACGCTGCTCGACGACATGGGCGATTTGATTCAGGCGGCCACGAAACTCCAGGCCGATGCCCTGCTACCGCCGGACAGAGGTTGGGATGCGACGCTCGACGCGGACGCGATCACGCAGATGAAAGCCGATTGGGCCATCGGTCGTACGTCGTACGAGAAGATGGAGGGCGCGGTTGCTCCGATCTTCCCTGACCTCGACACTTCGCTCGACGCTCGCTACGACGATTTTTTGAGCTCGCTCGGCGGCAACGGCGATCCGGATCCGTTCGACGGCATGGGCATCACCGGCATGCACGCGATCGAACGCATCTTGTACGCGGACTCGATTCCCGAGCGCGTGGTCGACTTCGAAGACAAGCTCCCGGGTTATCAGCCCGCGGCATTTCCCGGCACTTCCGACCAAGCCTCGGAATTTCAGAGCGGGCTGTGCGGCAAATTCGTGAGCGACGCGACCAAGCTGCAAAACGAGTGGGCGCCGTCACATATCGACCTCGGTAGCGCGTTCAGAGGCCTGGTTTCGCTGATGAACGAGCAGCACGAAAAGGTGAGCAAGGCTTCGACCGGCGAAGAAGAGTCGCGCTACTCGCAGCGAACCATGGACGACATTCGCGACAACCTCAGCGGCACCAAGATCGTCTACGAGCTGTTTCAACCTTGGATCGTCAGCAAAACCGGCGGCGCGGACATCGACAGCCAAATCGAGGCCGGCTTTGCTTCGTTGGCGCAGACCTACGCGATGTTCCCTGGCGACACGATCCCCGAACCGCCCGCGACGTGGAGTTCGTTCAATCCGACGCCGGACGATCTGGCCACGCCCTTCGGTCAGCTTTTCACCGCGGTCGAAGCGTCGGTCGATCCGAACGCGCCTGGCTCGGTCGTGTACGAGATGAACGCCGCGGCAGCGTTGATTGGGCTCCCGCAATTTTCGGCCACGCAGTGATAGCTCGCTCGTCATTCGCGGCGCTGCTCGCGTGCAGCCTGATTTTCGGCTGCTCTTCGTCGTCCCACGACGGAGCGACGAGCGCGAACGTGAACGCCGAACCGGATGCCGGCTTGGTCGACCTCGGGCAGACGTACGTGACGAGACGCGGCTGCGGGCAATGTCACGATCCGACAGACTCCACTCACGGTCTGCTCAGCGGCAACACCGTGCCGGTGATCGAGGGCACCGAAGTGTACGCCGCGAATCTGACGCCCGATCCCGACACCGGCATCGGCCTATGGACGGACGACGAGATCGCGCGCGCAATGCGCGAGGGATTTTCGCCAGGAGTCGTCACGTTATGTCCGGAAATGACGCGCTTCGAGCGCATGGGCGACGACGAAGCGCGCGCCATCATCGCCTATTTGCGACAAATCCCGGCCGTTTCTCACGCCATCCCGGCGAGCGTGTGCCCCCCGATCAAACCCAACAACAATCAACCTTGAGGATTACTCGTTCATGAGACTCACAGCTGCTTTTTGCGTTCTCGTTGCCGCGTGTGCCGGTTTCACTGCGCTCGGCTGCAGCAGCAGCGATGATTCGAGCTCCAGCAGCAGCACAGGCGGTAGCGGCGCGACCGTCGCACCGGCCTCGCATGGAGAAAATGAATCCTGCCCGGACGGCCTCGCGGACTGCGCGACGGGGTTGCAGTGCGATGGGGACGACCCGAACGGGCAGTGCTTCAAGACCTGCGCGCCGGGCATGGACTCAGAGTGCGGCGCCGGAGCTGTCTGCAACTTCGAAGGCCATTGCTACCCGACGTGCACGAAAACCTCCGATTGCGCGCGCGCTTCCGAGGGCTACCTCTGCCAGGACGACGAGCCGCCGCGCGCAGACGGGGTCAAGTTCTGCGACGGACCGTGAGCCGCTCCTAGCGAGCCTGCGAGGGGCTCAGCGCACCACGCGAACGGCAGGCGTCCAAGCGCGCTTGCCGTCTTCGCCTTCGATGCGCGCGCGCACGTAACCTTCGCCACCGCGCAGCGAGTACGTCGCCTCACCCGTTGCGCCGAGCTTCACTCGCTCGAGTTCGCGCCCCTCCGAGCCGATGAATACGACGGTCGCAAAGGGCTGCGCGGGTTCGATCGCATAGTTACGAGCGTTGACCGCGATGCGCCGTAGCTCGACGCCGGTCGAGGCATAGAGTTGGCCTTGACCGAGCGCCGCGCAGATCGGCGCGGCTTCGGTCTTATCGCCGAAGACCGAGATCCAGGCGCGGCCAGGCGTGGCCGGCGGATCGCTCGATACGTCGATGTGGTGCTCGTCGTCGACGCCGACGCCCATGAAGTCCGCGCCCGACGAGAGCGCGATGTCCCACAGCTGCTCGTGCGAAGGATGAGTCGAGTCCCCCGCTGAATGCACGTACGGGTGGCCGCTCGCGATTTCGAGCAACGCAGCATCGCGCGCGTCCGTCACGTCCGCGGGCGACAGCGCCCAGTCGAAGTTCGGGTGATTGACGATCGCGACGCCACCTTGCATGCGCACTTGACCGATTGCATTCGAAAGCGCCGCGGCCGCGCTGGCGAAGCTTCCGCCGGGGATGCGCGTCTTGGTGCACAGGGCGTTGACGTGCACTTGCCGGCCTTTGCCGGTCATCGTGATTTCTTCGCCTGGGATCAGCACGAAGCCGGAGTCTTGCAACGACGCGTAGCGCGCTGGGCGCGAGAGCGCGTTGTGGTCGGTCAGCGCGAGAAACTGGTAGCCGTGAGTGCGATACCAAGTGATGGTTTGCTCGGGCGAGCTTCCGCCATCACTGATCGTGGTGTGAGTGTGCACGTTTCCGCGCAAAAAACGGTTCACGTCGAATGTGCGCGCGAAATGTGGCTGGCCCGCAGCCTGCGTTTCAACGAGCGAAACCGCGGAGCGCTTGTCGAGCTCTGCGCCAAAGCCCATCCCACTCAAGAGACCGAGTACACTGATGAGAACGGTCGCGATTGCGCCGCGGTGCGCGTGAAGTGTCATATCGAAGTAGCGACATCTCGCGCGGCGAACCTCGCCGCGACGAAGGAGCGCAGTCAACATAGCGCATCCCGAGCCTTTCGCCACGCTCACGCGAGAAAACGCTCGTGGCGGCTGTCGCACGATCTGGTTACGCACCCAAGCTCGCGCAGAGTGTGCGCCATCGCCACCGGATCGAGCCCGATCGCTAGCGGAGGACCCCCCAATGCGGTTCGCACGGCTGAAATTTCCAGGCAAAACGGCAGCGCGCGGCGGCGCGCCGGTCGGACTTAGCGAAACGCGTTCGCTCGCGTACACAGGGCCACATTCGAAATGGCGTGCCGAGATACCACGCCCTCGAGCGCGTAGGAGCGTCGCTCGGAAAAGCGCGCGCAGCTACACGCTATGATCGCATCCTCGAGATCAGCGAACGGATCTTCTCGTTGCCCGTTGCATCGAGTTGATCAGACGAACTTTGCGATCGACGTCGCCAGTCTCGCAACCAAAGGCGAGCTCGAACGACTTCGAGTCAACGTGGAGTACGGCAGCGACTAGCGTCGCTCGACCGTCGCCTGCCCGCTTGCATGCTCGAGCCGCGCGCCGTGTGCGCAGCGTCGACTTTGGCTCTTCGGCCGCGCGAGCGTCGCTCGCTTGTTGCAGTTTTGCCGAGCTAGGGCGGAACGCGCGTAAGCCTCCGAAAACCGCTCCGTTGCCGACGCGGCCGCGCTCGAACGCCGTCGGAACTCGCCAGCGAAGCCGAAACTGAAAACGCTCGACGAGGTCTCGCCGAAGGTCGATGATGGTAGCCAGGGAAATTTTGACGCCGACCTCCGAGCGCCGGCGCGAGCCCATCGTTAAATGAACTCTCCGTTCGAGCCTTCTGCCACGATCGAGCGCCGCGCATTCGTGGTGACTGGCGTGGTGCAAGGGGTCGGCTTCCGGCCGTTCGTGCATCGTTTGGCCCGTGAGTTCGGTCTGGTCGGCTTCGTGCGCAATCGTGCCGGCGAAGTCGAGCTCGAAGCCGAAGGCACGGGCGCTGCGCTCGACGATTTCGAAAGCGCGCTGCGCCACCGTGCGCCACCCTTGGCCGCGATCTCAGAGTGCGAATCCAGCCGCGTGCCGGCGCGCGGCGAGCAAGAATTCAGCGTCGAAAACAGCACCGAGCAGGCCTCCGCGGTGCCGTATATCGCGCCGGATGCGGCGGTCTGCGCAGAGTGTTTGCGAGAATTATTTTGTGCGGAGGACCGCCGATTTCACTATCCATTTCTCAACTGCACCGATTGCGGACCGCGCTTCACGATCATCGAACGCGCGCCGTACGATCGTGAGCGCACGACGATGTCTACCTTCGTGCAGTGCGAGGCGTGCCAGAGTGAGTACACGGATCCGACGGCGCGCCGCTTCCACGCCGAGCCCAACGCCTGCCCGACGTGTGGACCCAGGCTCGAACTACTCGATCGAAATGGCCACGCGATCGCGGCGATCGAGCCGCTCAGGGCGATCGCTAAAGCACTGAAGCTCGAGCAAATCGTCGCGCTCAAAGGCCTCGGAGGCTTTCACCTCGCGTGCCTCGCCGAGAGCGAGCGCGCCACGAGCGAAC
>DASYCL010000694.1:0-1947 GCA_036500245.1 Polyangiaceae bacterium
AGTCTGATTGCCGAGCTCACTGAATTGGGTGTCGCGCGCGGCCGTCGCGGCGAGCCGCGGATCGACCGCACCACATTCAGCTTGGAGCAATGCGGGCGACGCTGAATCGAAGAAGATCCCGTCGTATTGTCCGGCAGCGACTTGGTCGGCCAGAGATTTCGCCCAATAGGCCTGAAAATCGGGATTCGACACGTTCATGAGCAGCTTTTGATCCGCATTGCTCGGCACGCGCATGCTCGACGTGTTGTGCCAAAACCAGTCTTCGTGCGTCGTCACCGTCGGGTAATCGTTGCCCCATGATTTCCCGTCGATGATGAAATCGGTCGCCGGTGCCGATTGCCACATCGACAAGTGATAGTGGAGCACGATGAAATTCGGGTTCTTGGCTCGAAGCGCCTGAGTCACGGGCAATAGCTGCTTCTCGGTGCCGACATAGTGACTCACTGCGAAGTCCAGCTGCGCGTCGTTCATTTGCGGCAACTGATCCGCCAAAATGCCGATGCTCGCGTTCGTGTCCGGGAAGCTTCGCCCGCTCGGGCCCGCGCCGCCCATCGCCGTGCCGGCGCTACCCGCCGTACTCGAGCTGCCCGCAGTGTTCGAGCCGCTCGCTCCGCCGTTCACGGCGCTCGCTCCGCCGTTGTTCGTGCCCGCGGTCGACGCGCCGCCATTCGCGCTGCCGGACCCAGCAGCGGTTCCGCCGGAACCTGCGCCCGAAGCCGCACTCGTGTTGCCGCTCGACGACGAACCACACGCAGTGAGCGCGAGCAGCGCCCATACCCAAACGACGCGCATCCGCTCATCATAGCGCCCTCCGCACGCCCTCAATGCTACTTTTCCGCGCGCGTGCCCGACTTGTCTCACGAATGGCTTTGGGGTTGGGACAAAACGTCAGGCATCGTCTCGGTGTGGGCGGATCTCGATGGCCGCGCGATCGTGTGGCGGCGCGATCCGGCGAGCGGAAGTTTGTTCCGTGAAGACGCGCGCTTTCGCCCGTGGCTCCTGCTCGATTCGCTGACCGATTTACGTCACCTCGGCGCACGTTTGAAACCGGAGAGCCAAGCAGACCTACAATGTGTGAGCTACGAAGAGCTCGCCGGGCCCGGTGGCCTTCGCTACGTGGTGCGCTCCGCAGACGGCCGCGCGCTCGCGAACGCGGTGCTGGCTGGCGCGCGCCAACGCCTCGGTCGCGCGATCTCGCACCTGCGCGATCTCGGCCCCGAGAGCGTGCTCACGCTCGCGCCCGAAGATCAGTACTTAGTGGCTTCGGGTCGCACCTATTTCAAGGATTTGAGCTTCGACCAAGTGACGCGCATGCAATTCGATCTCGAGACGACCGGGCTCGATCCAGCGCGAAATCGCATCTTTTTGATCGCGCTCCGGGATCCGCAGGGCACGATCGAGATCCTCGAAACGCGCAGCGACGACGACACGGGTGAAGGCGATCTGCTGACACGATTTTTCGCGCGTGTGCGCGCGGTCGATCCGGACGTGATCGAAAACCACAATCTGCACGGCTTCGACATGCCGTTCGTGGTCGAGCGTGCGCGCCGGCTCGGCGTCCCGCTCGTGCTCGCGCGAACCGGAGAATCTGGTCTATTGCAGCGAGCGGCGGCGCGTGGCGCTTCCTTCGAGCGTGGCTCGACGAGCAACACGAACAAACTCCGGCGCACGCGTTACACGATGCCCGGCCGTGAATTGATCGATTCACTCGACGCCGTTCGGCGTCACGATTTCTCGGCGCGCGATTTGCCAGGGCACGGTTTGAAAGCGGTGGCGCGTCACTTCGGCATCGCGAGCCCGGAGCGCGAATACTTGCCGGGGGCGCGCGTGCACCAAGTATTCAAGACCGATCCCGCGCGCGTGCGCCACTATGCAGCCAACGACGTCGCAGAAGCCGCCGGGCTCGGACGGTTACTCGGCGGCGCGGCATTCGCGCTCGCGAAAATG
>DASYCL010000695.1:0-2377 GCA_036500245.1 Polyangiaceae bacterium
ACTTTTTGCTGGTAATCGACGAGTCGCACCAGACCGTGCCGCAAATTGGCGCGATGTACCGCGGCGATCGCTCGCGCAAAGAGACGCTGGTCGAATACGGCTTCCGCTTGCCGAGCGCGCTCGACAACCGCCCGCTCAAGTTCGACGAGTTCGAGAAGCACATGAGCCAGACCGTGTTCGTCTCGGCGACGCCTGGGGATTTCGAGCTACAGCGCGCAGAAGGCGTGATCGTCGAACAACTGATCCGCCCGACCGGCTTGATCGACCCCGAGATCTTCGTGCGCCCGGTACAGAGCCAAGTCGACGATTTGCTGGGCGAGATTCGCAAGCGCGTGGAAAAGAACGAGCGCGTGCTGGTGACCACGCTCACCAAGCGTATGGCCGAGGACCTGACCGAGTACTACGCCGAGCTCGGCGTGCGCGTGCGCTATCTGCACTCCGACATCGACACCATGGAGCGCGTGGAAATTCTCAGGGATCTACGGGCGGGGGAATTCGACGTGCTCGTCGGTATCAACCTCTTGCGTGAAGGGCTCGACTTGCCGGAGGTGAGCCTGGTCGCCATCCTGGACGCCGACAAAGAGGGCTTTTTGCGCAGCTCTCGCTCGTTGATTCAGACGATCGGCCGCGCGGCGCGCAACTCGAACGGCCAAGTCTTCATGTACGCGGACCGCGAGACGGACGCGATGAAGTTCGCGATGAGCGAGACGAATCGACGTCGCGTGCTGCAAACCAAATACAACGAAGAACACGGCATCACACCCGAGACGGTGAAGCGCGCCATCTTCGACATCAACCCCGCGAGCGGCCAGAACGACTACTACGCCGTACCGAAGAGCGGCGCCCGCGAGAAATCCGGCTCGGCCGAGCGAGCGATCAGCGCGGGCGAGCTCATCGATCGCATCGACGCACTGCGCCAGGAAATGTTCGCGGCCGCCGAAAATCTGCAATTCGAAACGGCTGCGCGTTTACGCGACGAGCTCAAGCGCTTGCAGGGTCTGGCCGGTGACGACCACCCGACCGCGCGTTCCGATCGCCGCTCCGATCGACCCTCGGCTCGCCCATCCAAAGCCAAGTCGAATCCGCCGCGCCGTAAGCGTTGAGCTTCGTTCGCGCGGGTGATCACGCGCCGCGAGCACACGCGATCACCGCGCGAATGGCATGGCCGATGCATCAATCAAGAGCATGGCCCACACGTCAATGCGACGCTCGATCACTGGCGCATTCATCGCTTCATTCCTGCTCGCCTTGAGTGGATGCAGCGGCGGCGCAGCGGGGGACTCGCAATTTGCGACGGATGCTCGAGCAACCGCGCAAGCTCGCGCTAGCCTGTCCACAGAGGCGACGAGCTGCGACGACCCGAGCGCTGGCGGGGGCTGGCTCGATACGGCCGTACCAAACTCCAGCGGCTCACTCACGCTGGATTTCCTCGGTTTCCCGCACACCAATCAACTGGATGCCGTGGTCGGTTTGTCGAACGGAGCCGCAGATGCCTTCACGGATCTCGGCCCGATCGTCCGCTTCAACCCGAACGGCGCCATCGACGCTCGCAACGGCGACCACTACGAAGGCAGCTTCCCGTGGACGACCGGCGTCGGGCCGTTCGAGCTGCGCATGGACATCGATATCCCCACGCATACGTACACTGTTTGGGTGCGACACCTCGATTCGCCGTCCAAGCCGTTCGAGCTCTTGGGCCAAAATTTCGCGTTCCGCACGGAGCAAAGTCAGGTGAGCGAGCTCAACGACGTCGGCCGCTTCATCGACTCGGCCGCGGGCGACCTCGACACCTGCGACGTCGTCTACACCGCTACCTCGTCGCCCGACAGCTGCATCACGTCGAACGCGGGGAGCTGGGCGAGTCAGACCTTTCCGCCACACGCAGGCGCGCAGCATATCGAATTCGACGCAACACCGGATTCGGGCTCGATCGACGCGGTAGTCGGCGCGTCGCTCAACGCGCCAGCAGCGTTCTCGGACCTCGCCGCGATCGCCCGTTTCAATCCCAACGGGACGTTCGACGCGCGCAATGGGTCGAGCTACGGCGCCGACGCAACTGTCGCGTACAGCGCGGGTACGCCCTACCACTTCGCGCTCGATCTCGACTTGACCGCGCACAGCTACTCGGTGTCGGTCAACGCTCCCGGCCAGGCGCCCACGCAAATCGCGCACGACTACGCGTTTCGCACCGAGCAAGCCTCGCTCACGGCCGTGGGTTCCGTCGGCACATTCGTGGACGGCGGCGCTGGTTCGTTGCAAGTGTGTTCTGTCAGCATCCGGTATTGAATCAGCGGCCGACTACGCCGATGCCGACGAGCCATTGAAAGGCCTGTTCGGGCCAATGCCGGCTCGCTTCTTCCGGCGGACCGCGCAGCGC
>DASYCL010000696.1:0-2984 GCA_036500245.1 Polyangiaceae bacterium
TGCCACGATTGCCTCGCTCGGCCCGCCCAGCGCGCCCGACACGATAGACGAGACTCAGCATACCGAGTGGAATATCGAGCGCGTGCTTCCCACCGATTCAGTCACCGACTCCTACCTGGAGATCAGCTTCACGACTCCGGCCTCGATGCTGCTCAACTACAGGCTCGATCTCACGCAATCGATCCAAGATGGGACGGCGGGCGGCGGCATGTTCAATCAAGATGCGAACTATTCGTTCGGGAGCCAGCCCACCTACGCGGACAACACCAAGATCGCCGTTTACTATAAGGGTGAGCTCGTCTGGGGTACGCCGCCCGCGTTCGACCGACCCGAGCAGTGTTTCTACACGGCCGTGAATTTCGCCGGCGACGCGTTCAGCGCGCAGGGGCTCGATTACCGCGCAAGCAGTGACCCAATCCTCGAATTTTCGGGTGACGTGTTCCACACCACCACGACGCCGTCTCCGCCAGTGGACGCGGCTTATTTGCCGATGCTCGAATCCGCGATCGTGTTGGATGACGGCCAGAGCGCCACCTTGCACGTGCCGAACGGCAGCTACTGGCTTTATGCGTATCTGATTTCCGGCGACGGCGACGAGACCGCGCAGTTCCTTGTGCAAAACGAGAAACAAGACACGTTTTCTGCCGAGACGGTCGGAGCCGTGCCAGCTTGGGCTAGGGTTGGGCCGTATGCAGTGACCGTGAGCGATCAGAAGCTCGTGCTGAGCTCGACCGGCAAGCTGCGCGTCGCGGGCGCCGAGCTTTACGCGGCGGCTCAGTGAGTCCGCGCGCGGCGTCAGCTAGTGGCGGGTCTACGTCCGAAACACGTGAATGTGATTGATGACGTTGAGCTTGCCGGCGATTCGTGCCGCAATTTCGCCTGCCGTCGTGCGTTCGAATTCGGTCGCGACCGAACCCCAAAGCAGGACTTCGGCTTTGCGCACGACGATGCCGATTTTGGTTACGTCGAGCTGCCCGTGACGTTTGAGTTGCTCGTGCACTCGGTCTCGTAGCTTGGCTTCTCGCTGCACTTGGTCGTTGATCGGATGCTCATGCTCATACGGTCGCATGCGGGCTCGGTCGTGCAAACCACGTGCCCTTGCATTTCCTGGGGTTGAGCGGCGTTTGCCGTGACGGCTCCGTCGCAGAGTCGCGAATTGCCCCGCCACGTCGGCGCTCACGAATGGAACCCGTCGCAACTGCGGCTCACGTTCTCGCTGCTTGCTGGCACGAGCATTGCTGATCCGGAAGCTCATGCTGCGGAAGTTGAGTGCCGTTGCTCTGGGAACAACGTTAGCCACGCTGAGCGCTTTCGTCACGGCGTCCTGCTCGCACCCGCCGACCGATCGCGTGCTCGAACCGTCGGGTGGAGGCGGTTCTTCGCCGCAAGGTCCCGGCACGTCGCCGAGCACGCCGCTCGACGATGGCGGCACGCAGCTCGGTCCGGTGGCGACTGCGCAAAGTCCACTGAACGACATTCTGCCGCCGCCGAACGACTATCACGCGCTGCGATCGCCCGAGCTCGATCAGCCGATGCCGACGCGCCAAACGGTTTCGTTCGCTGCCGAGCCGAGCGCGGGTGGCGCCGGGGGCAACGCCGGCATGAGCGGCAGCGCCGGCCGGGGCGGATTTGGCCCGAGCCCAGGTGGCCGTGCCGGCATGGGCGGCGGGATTTTTCGCTAATTTACGCGTTCGAACGCGACAGAACCAAACTCAGCGCGGCGTTCGAGCCGTCGTTCTCGCTCAGTTCGAGCGTGCCGTGGTGGCGATTGAGCACCGCTTCGGCGAAATTGATTCCAGCGTTTGCCTGCGTCGTCGATTGCCGATCGCGGAGCGCGCGCTGCACGCTTTCGCCCGCGTTGTCGCTCTCGAATTTGATGCGCACGCCGTTCGCCTCGGGCGCGACGCTGACTTTGAGCTCGGCTTGCGAGAAGCTGCAGAAGAGCGCGGTGAGCTCGCCCACTGCGGCGGCGAAGCTCTGCGCGTGAACCGGCGCCGAAGTCTCTGTGCCGTCGATGATTTGCAGCCGCAAATTGCGGCGCGCATGCGCCGCGAACGCGCGTTGTGCCGCTTCCTTGACCAACGCGGTGAGGTCGACGTTGTCCGTCAACTCGAGCTCCGCGCCATCCATCAATTTGGCGAGCGACGACAAACGGTCCCCGAGCAAGAGCAGCCGCTGCGTGCTGCGATTCATCATTTGCGTGAGTTTGGGCGCGTCCGCGTTGTCTTTGCCGACTTCGCGGACGAGCTCCTTCATCGCGCCGTCGATGACACCGACCGCGCCGCGCAAATCGTGCGCAGTGATCGACAAGAAGCGCGGATCAGGCTTCGTGGGCACGTTTCGGAGCCTCGTGCTCGCGCGGCAGTTGGTTGCGCGATTGATAGCGTTCGAGCTTGCGGTACATCGTGCGGCGGTCGAAACCGAGGAGTTGCGCCGCGCGCGATTTGTTGCCTTCGACCAAAGCCAGCACGCGGTGGATGTAGCGGCGCTCGAGCTCGTCCATGCTGACGACTTCGGCCATTTCATCGACCGCGACGACGAAGCGATCTGCGGTGTATCCGCGCACGTTTTCTGGCAAATCGTCGACCGAGATTTGGTTGAAGCGCGCCAGGGCGACCGCGCGTTCCATGCAGTTTTCGAGCTGACGCACGTTGCCGGGCCAATTGTAGGCGAGCAATTTCTCCGCCGCGCCTTCACTCAGCGCGAGCGAGCCCTTGTTGCCGCGCGCCGCGAAGTTGTCGAGGAAGTGCGCGGCCAAGTGCACCACGTCCATGCCGCGCTCGCGCAGCGGCGGCAGCGCGATCTTCACCACATTGATGCGATAGTACAAGTCCTCGCGAAAGCGCTTTTCGTACACTTCGCTCTCGAGATCGCGATTGGTGGCGGTGATGATGCGCGCATCGAACGGCACCTCGATGTTGGCGCCGACCGGGCGGATCGTGCGTTCTTGCAGCGCACGTAAGAGCTTCGGCTGCATCTCGAGC
>DASYCL010000697.1:0-6964 GCA_036500245.1 Polyangiaceae bacterium
TGGACAATTGCGTGTCGAGTACGCCCGCAGAGTCGTCGCGCGCTTTCAAATCGGGGCGCCGCGCAGCGCAGCGTTCGCACCCTACGATCGGCTCAGCGCCAGACTGCGCGTGCGCATCTTGCGCGCTACGCCGGGTGGCGCGCCGGCAATCGGCGGCGACTCCGCCTCCGCAGTGCGCATCGCCCGCGCCGAGATTGCTACGGCGAGCAAGCTGTGGGCGCAGTGCGGCATCGATTTGGAAGGGCCAAAGGGCGCGGAAGTCGAGGTCGTGGATCCCCCGCCGCCGGAGCTCCTCGCGATCGGCTGTGACGCCGGACTGCCGGCGAGCGGTGGATTCGTGAGCTTTGCCGTCGCCGATCGTCGCTTGCGCGTTCCGACGCGCGCGGGAGAGACGCCGCTCGTGGTCGCCGATCGAATTGCGCGCGCCATTCGCGCGCTCGGTCTGCACGCTTTGGTGAGCCCGAACCAACGTACGAGCGCGGGCGTCGCGGGCGCAGTCGACGTGCTAGCCCGAGGCGCGGACAATAGTCCAATTGCAATCCACGCGCTGCCGAACGCCGAGCTCAGCAGTGACGCGACGCTCAGTGTGTGCTTGGGTGAAGTCGAACTTGGAAATGGGCTGTCGCATTTCATCGAAAGCGACGCGGCAGCCGGTACGCTCGAAGAACGAGCGCTGGTGAAAGCCTTCGATGACGGCGATCCGAGCACGATCGACATCTTCATCGTGCCGTCGTTCGACCAATCGGGGCGAATCGGTGAGTCGTTCATCGACGACGATGGTTCGGCCATTCAAAACACGGTGATCATCGATCGCGCCGCGGTTCGTGCCGGCCCGCGCTCGTACGCGCTGGCCCACGAAATCGGGCATATCCTTTTGGATATGCCGGGCCACCCGGACGACTACGGCGTCGATCAATCCAGCGCGCTGATGGATGCCGATGCGGCGGACGCTTCCGTGTTCGGCCCGCGCCGTCTCAGCCTCGGTGATTGCGAGCGCGCGCTCCGCGAGAGCGGTCCCGCGGCGCGGATCCCGATCCTCAAGTCATGGCCGTTCGGTCAACACGAGCCCGCGTCGCGCGCTACTTCGGCGCAATGAGCGTTTCGAGCTCGGTGCCGGCAGGATAAGCATAGCTCACGAACGAGTCGAAGCCGTCGACCACTACGCCAACTTTGTCGCTCGCTTCGACGCGGTGCACGCCGTCGTTCTGCAGTCCGGGCGACAAGTTGTCCGGCGCTTGTTTGTTCGGGTCGATCACCGGAAAACTGAGCTGGCAGGTGTACACGACGAATTGCGACGGCCCGACCGCTTTGCGCCGAGTCGGATCGGTGATGCCGTCCGCGTCGGCGGTCGCGCAACCTTCGACTTGTTCGACCGGTTGACTATCGAGTTGAACGCTCGCATTGCGTGGCGCGATGATGCGCACGAAATCGAAATCGTACTTGTCCGGCGTGAGGAACACATAAGAAGTTCGAAACTGCTCGATTGGCGGCAGGATGATCAAGCTGGGATCGCCGCCAGGGTAGCCGGTTGGCACATTCGCCGCCTGCTGGCTCGGCGACACGCTGCCGAAAGCGACCGGCGCATCACTCTGCAGCGTGAAATGGTGGTCGCTCGCGATGGTCACGAACGAGCCGCGCTGGGGCAGGTTGAAGCTCTTGTACTGTCCGGTCAGCGTGGTCGTGACGTTCGCGCCTGATTCCGTGGTGGCCACGACGCGAAAGTACTCGTCTTGGTCGGCGGTTCCGATTGGCGATCCTGCGCGAATCAACGCTTCGGTGCGGCTTGGCGAAACCGTGGCCACGAAGTTTTGCCCAGTCGTCCGGATCGGGTCGAGTTGCTCCTCCAAGTGATCCGCGCAGCACTGACGATCGGATAGACTTTGAAAAAACGGCGCGTCACTCGCCTCACTGCCGCTGAACACGACCAGCGGCGCATTGGTCGAAACCACCGAACCGGTGAAGTCGGCATTGAAGTCGTCGGTCTCGAGATTCAGCACGTCGAACGCGCCGAGATCGAAATCGAGCGACCCTCCTGCCGGCGTTGGCGGGATGCTCTTCCCGTCGCCGAGGATCCGCGTCGTGCTGTCGAGGTGAATGTGCGTTTCCGATTGAGTGCCGACGAGGGTCAAGAAAGCACGCAAATTTACCGGGTTTTGCGGGCTGAAATTGGTGTCGGGGTCACTCGTGTTCGCGATCGTCTGGGGCCAACCGAGCACGACGTAAGTCGGCACCACATCGTTGCTCAGCGGCACGAGCGCCTCGGTCGGCTTGAGCAGCGATGCGTCGTTCGAAAACACATTGACGTTGTCGAGCGGGCTGAATTGATAGGCAACGACCGGAAACGTCGTGTGAATGCGGTACGCATGGCGCGTGAGCGCCGTGTTGGTGCCGGTGTTGAACTCGCCCGGGGGCGAGCCGTCGACTTCGCGCGGACCCAGGCGAAATACGCGCAAACTCAGGGGTGGAATCGTCGCGGTGGCGATCGTCGTCGGCGCGTTTTTCGTGCCGGGATCGCTGTCGTCTTGTTCGATCGTTACATCGGTCGAGACGTCCGTTTGCGGATTGCTCACCACGACCGCGTACTGTTGCGCCGCGGCGTTCAGCGTGTCGTCGATCTTCGCGTTGTCGAGGTCGACGGCGTAATACTCGCAACCGACGTTGCTTTGGCGCGCGTTGGCTTCTTCGCACAGATCGATGCAGGCGCCCTCGCGACAGACCAATCGGTTCTCCGGATCGCACGTGGCCTGGATGCTTTGGGTCGAACCCGTTTCGTCGCACGCCATCACGGTCTCGCCCGTGCACGAAAGCGTATTCGGTTCACACACCGCGCAGGCAGCCAGCGAACGCGAGCAAATCAAACCGTGACTCGGGCAGTCGTCCGCGGTCACCCATTTCGGGCCCGAGTCGCTGTTCACGCAATGCTCGAGCACCTGATTGCAGCGCGAAATTCCGACAGTGCATACCACCGGCTGGGTCGCATCCGCCGGGAGCCAGCGTTCGCCGCTGTCGTAACTGCAAGCGGCGAGGCCGAGCAGCGCAGGCGCGCAGTGGCGCGCGAGCTCAATAATTCGCGTAGAAAACGTCCTGCGCATAGGCCGTCCAGCCGCGTTCCGCGAGGCTGCGATAGGTCAGCGAGCCGTAATCGAAGCCCGTGATCTGCGCCGCGCTCACCGTGATTGTCAGGGGTCCGCGGCTCAGCCCGAGCGGGGTCGAGAGCGCATTCAGATCCGGCACCGTGAACGCTTTCGTCGTGCCGGGGGTCACTACGGTCCAGGCAATCAAGCCGTCCGCGCTCTCGAGATCGTAAACGATCACGTCGACCGGGGCCCCACCGCCTGCGCGCGAGGAACCGAGCGATACGCCGTCCCACGTGCTGTTCGGCGCGGGTGTATCGAGCGCGGGCACTTGCACGAACTGATTGATTTGGAGTGGGTCACTCGTGGTCGTCGCAGACACCAAACCGACGACCGAGAGCGGCGTGCCACCGGCCGCGCCGGTGACCGCGCTCGCACTCGCAATGTAATTCGTGCCGAGCAGGCTACCGTCGAGCGGCGGCACACCGATGAACGAGAGCGAGCCCGAGATCGGCAAGAGCCGCGAAATCGAGCCCGTGGGTAAAATTGCGTAGCCCTCGCTGCCAACTTGAATCGCGGCATTCGCTTGTACGCGATCGGGGCCGCGCTCGGTGACCGTCGGCGGCGCGAGGTTCAAAGTCAGCGCGTGATCCAAATCGACGTCGATTTGAATGAACACGTCGCTCTTCGTTTGGCCTGTTTCGGTCGCGACGCCGCGCACGAGGCCCATTTGATATGCGGTGAAAGTCGGTGGCTTGAGCGTGCGATTTTCGATGCCGGCTAGCGCGTACAGCGTGAAGTTCCCCGCCAAGCCGAAGTTGGTGAACGAGTAGCCGCGATCGCCGGTGGACTCGGGAGTGATTGCAGCGCTTTCGCTCGGCAAAATAAACGGCGCACTGGGCGTGCTCGCGAGTCGAAATACGTAGGCGACGAGCTTCTCGTCGCTCGACTTCGGCGCCGGCACGTCGACCCAGCCGTCCCGCTTGAACTCCGCGGTGGCCGGCCACACGATTTGCCCGCTGACATTCGCGCCGAACGTCGCCGTGCCGCCGCTCGGAGGCAGCTCGCCAGAGCCCGAGCCGCAGCTCGGCGACAAAATCGGATCGAGAAATACCGTGACCGTATCGACCGGCACGTCGACGAAGGTCTGCGGTTGGTGACACTTTGCCGCGACGGTCACGGTGCGCGTCGGGCCGAGCCCAGCTTTCGAATCGACCGCGACGCCGTTCTTGTCGGTTTGCAGCAGGTCCCCGCTTGCGAGATCGTTTCCGACGATGACCGTCGCGCCGGGGATTGCGAGGCCGCTGATGTTGTCGAGCGCCAGCACTCGCAGATTGGCGTCGAGCGTGTTGCCGCTCAAGCCGCCCTTGAAGCCGTTGTCGCTGTTGCCGTAGACGAAGCCGTCGAGCACATCCACTTCGGCGCCGTCGGATGTCGTCACGCGAATGGCTTTGCTGCCTTGGGTGCCGGGCGGCGCGGTGCAAACGAGCTCGTGCGGATTCGTCACCTTGGTCACGACGCATGGGCTCTGATCGATCACGACTTGGGTGTCGCTGTCCCAGTCCGTTCCGTCACCCTCGAGAGTGACTACGGTGCCCCCCGAAGTAGGCCCGGTCGCTGGAGTCGCGTAGAATTGGTCATACGTGTAGCCGCCGGTCAGCGTCGCGCTGGTCGACGTGTCCGCGCCGTCTTGAACCGTGACGTCGACGGCGCCCGCGTGTCCGGGCGGCACCGTGACTTGAATGCGCTGCGGATCGACCGGCACGATCGCGCTCGAGTCGAGCTCGGTGTCGCCGAACCAAACGCGCGCGTCGCTCGTGAAACCATTGCCGCGGACCAGGGCTAAATCGCCACCGGCGAAAGAACCATGCGGCGGATCGACGCCAAGCACCGCGTGCGGCGCCGCTGGCGGCAAGTCGACGCTCGTGTCGAGCACGCCCGAATCGATTAACAACGCAGGCGCGCCGCCACCGCCGTCCTGGCGATCGCTCAGGCGCACGAACGGCGCGTCAGCCCGCGAGATGCAACCTGGTAGAGTCCACGCCAGCACGAGTGCAAGCGCCCCGGCCACCCCGACCGGCCTTTGCCAAGTTCTCGAAAAGCTCGTCATGTTCGGCGCGGCCCGCAGATCCGAAGGCTAAGCCCGGGGCGTCACTCGAGCAAGCGCGGGACAGAATTCGTCACGGTCGAACAAACGACGCGATTCTGCGTCGAATTCGCAATCACGTGCCGACGCGGGCTGGCCGCGGCGTTGCCTGTCGCAAATCGAGCGCATTCAAGATTTGAAGTGCCACCCGTTTACGTGACCCCTCTTCGATTGGGCCGACACACGCTGGGCAGCCGCCGCTCTTGCACGGGCAACTTTCGACGAGCGCTCGGGCATGCTCGAGTAACTCGGCCGCGCGCTCGAACAATCGCTCGGCGAGCCCGACTCCACCGGGATGTGCGTCGAACAAAAACACGGTTGGGTCGAAGCCGCCTGTGCGCCCGGCGTGAAAGTCGCGACCTGGGGCGCTGAGCGCGCCGTCCGCGCCCGGCAATCCCCCATCCCCGAGGGTTTGCCCGAGGTCGCGTGGGTCGCACATCATGGCCAGAGTGGACACGGTTTCGAGGGCTGCACCGAGACCGCGCAGTCCGTCGATGATCGTCGCGCGCGGGTAGGGGAGTTCGCCGAGTACCGCTTCGGGCAGCGTCAGCCAAAAGCTCGTGGTGTGCATTTGCATCTCGGGCAAATGCACGTCCCCGTAGCCGGCGTTTTCATGCGTGAAGAACTTGATCTTCTTGTAGCCGGTGACCTTCTCGATCACTTTAACGTCCCCGAAGCCGAGGACGGCGCGGCCGAGCTCGTTTTTAGCCCGTTCCTCGATCACGGCTACGGTGCGATAGGTGAGCGCGGTCGTGAAATAGTCCGGCGCGACTTTGCGTACGAACGCCTTGTGATTGTCGAAGTCGAGTCGTTCGACTTGGTACTGCTCGGCGTCGTGTTGATAGATCGCCTGCTCGTGCAGCATCGTGTGCGTCGCGCGATAGTCCAATTCGGCGATCGATTGGTTGGTGCCCAGGTCGACGATCACGAAATTGTCCCAGCCGATGTTGCGCAACGAGACGGCGTTAGCGGGAAATGCTTCGCCGGCCCAGTGATAGCGGCCGCCGGCTTCGTGCACCAACCCATGGCTCGCGAGGTAGTCGAGCGCATCGCGCGTCGCGTTCGGGTCGAGCGTGAGGTAGCTCTCGCCATGCGCGGGTTCCGGGCTCGCGGGACGCGCGCCGCGCGCTGAAAGCTCGAACGGCGCCTCGAACGCCGCGCACTTCAAATGCTGAATCAAGACTTCGACGTTGCTCGGATCGATGCGCGCTTCTTCCGCGTTCGAATCGAGCAAATATTGCGGCTCGCGAGCGAGGTATTGGTCGAGCGCTTCGCTCGAACACACGAGCACGGCAACGCTCGTTTCACCGCGCCGCCCAGCTCGGCCGAAGCGCTGCCAAGTGCCGGCCACAGAACCCGGATAGCCTGCACAAATCACGGCGTCCAAATCGCCGATGTCGATCCCGAGCTCGAGCGCGTTCGTGGCCACGACGCACAAGACTTCGCCGCTGCGTAGCCCGGCTTCGATCGCGCGGCGCCGTTCCGGCAAATAGCCGCCGCGGTAAGCCACGATCGCGTCACTGCCCGACACATCCCCGACGCGGGCGCGCAAATACTTGAGCATGATCTCGACCGAATTGCGCGAAGGTCCGAAGACGATCGTCGGCACTTTGGCGCGCACCAAATCCGCGGCCAAATTCACGCTCTGTTTCAAGGTGCTCGCGCGGATGCCGAGCTCTTCGTTCACGACCGGGGGATTGTAGATGTAGACTTCGCGCGTCGAACGCGGCGCGCCAGAGCGATC
>DASYCL010000698.1:0-6149 GCA_036500245.1 Polyangiaceae bacterium
GTGCTCACTGCCTGCGCTGAAAGCGGTAACCCCGATCGCGCGATCGTGTTTGGTTCGACATCGAAGATTTCGTTTGCCGGCGCGGGCGTCGCGGCGCTCGCGTCGAGCCCGGCCAACGTCGCGGACGTGAAGAAACACAGCTCGATCCAGACGATCGGGCCGGACAAGATGAATCAGTTGCGTCACGTGCGCTTCTTCAAGGACTACGCCGGCCTCACGGCGCACATGAAGAAGCACGCCGCGCTTTTGCGCCCGAAGTTCGAAGCGGTGACCGAGATCTTTGCGCGCGATTTGGGCAGCAAGGGCGTCGCGACTTGGACAAAACCGCACGGCGGCTATTTTATCAGCCTCGACACGCTCGACGGCTGTGCGAGCGAAGTCGTGAAGCTTGCGGACGCAGCGGGAGTGAAGCTCACCGCCGCCGGCGCGACATTTCCGTACGGCAAGGATCCACGCGACCGCAACATCCGCGTCGCGCCGAGCATGCCCCCGCTCGCGCAAGTTCGCACGGCAATGGATGTCGTCACGGTGTGCATGCTGCTCGCGAGTTTGAAGAAGCTCGGCGCCTAGAGCTAAGTGGCGCGATCGACCAGGGCCTTCAAATCGGCCCACTCTTTGTCGAGTCGAGACTTGGTCGCGTCCCAGGTCGTAGCGTCCGCGGTCTCGATCGATTTCCAATCGTTGGCGAAAGTGTCGCGCTGCGTGCGGATTTGTGCGAGCTCGGTGTCGAGGTCTGCCTTCTGCTTGCCGGTCGCGGTTTTGTCCTTAGCCTGTAGATCGGCGATCTTCTTATCCAGATCGACGAGCTTCGTCGTCGTGTCGTGGCGGTAGTCCTCTCGCAGCTTCAGGAAATCTGCTTGTGCGGCGGCGATCTTCTTGTCAGCTTCGGCTTGCGCGGCATTCGCCTTCTGGTCGGCTTCTTGGTTGGCTTGGATGATCTTCTCGTTGGCTTGGTTCTGTGCGTTGACTGCCTTTTGCTGCTCGTCAGCCGCTTTGTTGCAGCCAATTCCGAGCGCGAGCAAAAGCGAGCCGACGGCGCAGACAACGATGGAAGAGCGAATCATGAAAGCCTCCTTGGTTGAAATCCAGTTTCAGCGCGTGACGCCGTGCTCTTCATTTTGAGTCGGACGCACGTGCACGATCACTTCCGAGCCGCCGTTCGAGCGCTCGACGTCGACCGTGAAGCTCGGATCGGCTTTCGCCTGCGCGAGCGATGCAGCGTGTTCGGGTCCACCGAGCTCCGCTTGTGAGAGAATGCTCGGCAAGATGGCGGCGTTCGCCGCATGCATCGAGCCCGGCAGATGTCGCCCGTGCAAACTCGACCATTTGAACGCGCCCCAAGCGCAGCAAACGACCGCGGCGAGCAGCGCAGCGAACCAGCGCGATTGCTTGCGCCGCGGCACGACGTGCAGCGCGCGCGCACGCAAATGATTCAAGAGCCGCGCGCTGCGGCGCGCGTGGGGCGGTACAGAGAGCGGTGCGTGCGGTAGGCCGTCGAGCTGCGCGCGTGTGCGCTCTTCCTCGCCCGGGAACAACTCCGAGAGCCAAGCGCCGAGCTCGCGATGTTGCACGATGTCGGCGCGGGTGCGCAGGAAATCCCACAAAGCCGCGCCAAATTCGGCCGTCGAAGCGTAACGCTCGGCCGGGTCGCGCGCCAGCGCTCGCAGCACCACGCTGTCCAAGTTGCTCGGCAATCCGAGCAGCACCTTCGACGGCGCTTCGACGGCTTGTTCCGTGATCGCGCGCAGCGTTTCCGCGTCCGTCGCTTTGCGGAACAAGCGTTTGCCGGTGAGCAGCTCCCACGCGACGACGCCGAGCGCCCAAATATCCGTCTTCGCGCTGGCGTGCGCGCCCTGCAAGAGCTCGGGCGCGATGTACGACACTTTGCCTTTCAAGATCCCGGATTGTGTTTTGTCACCGCGGCCGATGATCTTGGCGAGACCGAAATCGATCACTTTGACGAAGCCGTCGAACCCCAAAATCAAATTGTCCGGGCTGATGTCACGGTGCACCACGCGTAGCTCGCCTTCGACCGACGAGCGATGGTCGTGAATCGCGCCGAGCCCCTCGCATGCGTCCGCTAACACGCGAGCGATGCGCGTCGCGTGGCGCTTGGGATCGGCAATCTCAGCGAGCGCACGCGAAACCGCGGCCAAGGATTTGCCGCGCACGTAGTCCATCGCGAGGTATGTCTGGCTGCCGACTGAGCCGTAGTCGAAAACGCTGCACACGTGCGGGTGGCCGATTTCGGAGGCGATCCGCGCCTCGTTGAAGAACATGTTCAAGTAGTTGTCGCGCTCGCCGAGCTTGTCGTGCAGCAATTTGAGCGCGCAACAGCGCCGGCTGCCGAGCTGCGCGCCGCCGCTCGCCAGATACACCGTGGCCATGCCGCCAGAGCCGAGCAGCGCGTGCGGCCGATATGGTCCGACGCGCGTGGGGCGAGGCGGATCGCGCAAAGTGTGCGAAGGCGTCACGCTCTTCACTTCGCCGGCGTTCGAGCTCTCGATTCGTGGTTTCGAGGACATCGCTGTGACCATCTGGAGCATTGAGGCGGAGCGGCGCGCTCAGCCCGAGCCGCCGATCGCGCGGGCTACGCCGAAAATAAGTGCCAACACCAACACCACCGCAATCACGCCGACCCACACGCCGGCCTTGAAAATGCCGCCGATCACCGCGCAACTGTCGAGCGACAGCGCGAGTGACGCGAGCACCATCCCGGGGGCGACGTGCGTTCGAATGATCGACATACAACGAAGAATTGCACGCCGCATGCCAAGCGCTGATTCACGTGGGGCCAAAAAGCATCACAAAGATGTGATGAATGGTCAGGTTCTAAATGGTCAGGTTCTAGTAGCTAGTTCATGGCGCAGACGCCGAGTGTGCAGGTCTTGTCTTTGCCGTTGCACTTGTTGCCGCAGCTGCCGCAGTTGTCGGAATCGCTCGAGGTATCGACGCACTTGCCGTTACAGCTCGAGTCACCCGCGGCGCAACTCATGCCGCACTGATTGTCGATGCAGGTCGGCACTCCGCCGGGCATGGCGGGACAGGGTTTGTTGCAACCGCCGCAATTGTTCGGATCCGCGCGCGGATCGATGCACGCCATGCCGCAGCGGATGAAGGGCGCTTGGCATTGAAAATCACATTTGCCCGCGGCACATACCGGAGCCGCGTTCGCGAGGGCCATGCATATCACGCCGCACGCGCCGCAATTCGAGGTGTCGCCGTTGGTATCGACGCAGGACGTGCCGCATTGGGTCTTCGGACCGCAATCGGCCATGCACATGCCGCCCTGGCAAACCGAGCCTGGCCCGCACGCGAGGGCGCATCCGCCGCAGTTTGCCGCATCCGAACTTTCGTCGACGCACTTGCCGCCGCAGCTCGTGTAACCCGCGTTGCAGCTCACTCCACACTGGCCTGCCGCGCAGGTCGCGACGCCGTTGGGCGGCGGAGCGCAAACATGAGCGCATGCCCCGCAATTTTGCGTGTCCGTATCGCTCTGACGACACGAGGCACCGCACAAGAGATAGCCGGCGTCGCAGCTCAGGCTGCACATGCTATTGCTGCACACGGCAGCCGCATGCAGTCCGCCACTACACATCTTGCCGCAGCCGCCGCAGTTGGCTGTGTCCGTTTTGATGTTCACACACGAACTCGTGCAGTTCTGAGTTCCGCTCGGACAACTCGACACGCACTGGCCCGCGGAACAAGCTTGGTTCGGCCCGCACGCCTTGCCACAAGCGCCACAGTTTGCCGGATCGACGTCGGTGCGAATGCAGCCGCCACCGCACTTGGCGTAGCCCGGGTTACATGTGAAGTCGCACGCGCCCGCGCTGCAGACGGCCGTGCCGTTCGCCGGAGCGTCGCAGGCTTGCCCGCATTCGCCGCAATTTTTCGGGTTTTGGCTGGTGTCGACGCAGCTCGCGTCGCACTTTTCGAAACCCGTCGCGCAGGCGAAGCCACAGCTCGACACTGCGCAAGTGGCGTTGCCATGCACCGGCGATGGGCACGCGACGTCACACGCGCCACAATGGTTCGGTGAAGTCGCGAGGTCGAGGCACGCGCCGCCGCAATTGGTGAGCGTTGCCTCGCAGCTGGCCTTGCACGCGCCGTTCGAGCAAACCAGCCCTGACGCGCAGGCTTTGCCGCAGGCGCCGCAATGCGCGGGATCGCTCGTCAGATCCGTGCAAGAGGCGTCACAGGCCGACAGCGGCGCGCTGCACGTGAGCTTGCACTTGCCGCTGACGCAGCTGGCCGTGCCGCCCGTGTCCGGGCAGTGATTGCCGCAACTGCCGCAGTTGTCGGGATCGGTCGCCAAGTCCGCGCAGACATTGCCGCAGGCGGCGTAGCCGTCGTCCGTGCAGGCAAAGTTACACTTGCCGGTGACGCAGACGCCCGCGCCGTGAGCGGGTGCGGTGCAGGTCGCGCCGCAGCCGCCGCAGTCACTCGGGGCTGAATCGAGTCGCACGCAAACGCCGGAGCAGCTGATTTCTCCCGTCGTGCAGCCCGCGCCGAGTGCCTCCGGGCGCACACAGAGGAGCGTATTTGCGTCGCAGACGTAGCCTCCGGCACAGCGCAGCGAGGTGTCACACGCTTTGCCATTGATGTCGGTCGACACGGTGTTCGCGCATGCGAGCGCCAAAAACAAGATCAAAAAAGCGGATCGCGCCAGCCGAGCTACACACATTAGAAGCTCCGCCGAAACGAGAACGCGGCGCCACCGGGCAACGCGCTCAAGCCTGCGTTCGATTCGGGCCCGACGCGCGTGTTGAACACGAATAGCGCGCCACCGGTCGCCACGAGCACACCGCCGACGCCGAGCAGCACGCGCGCGGTCGTTTGACGGCTATTCATCACGCCGATATCGCGCTCCGCGGCGAGTTGCGTTTTGTCGTTCTGGACCGAGTCTTCGGCAGAGCGCCGCGAGACTTCGAACAGCGCGGCGCCGCCGAGCGCAACCGCGCCGGCCGCGAGCGTGACATAGGGCACGATGCCGAAACGCCGCTGTCCTGAGTGCATCGTGCCGGCTTCCGTCGTCGTGGCACCGAGCGGCGGAGTCTCGGCTTGGGCAAGCTGCAATTCGAAGGGCAAATCCAGGGGTGCAGGCGCGCTGAGCGTGAAGTCCTTTGCGGCATCACCGAAGCCGCGCAAGGTTACGAGCGCGTGGTGCTTTCCGGGTTTGAGCTCGACGGTGAGCGGTGTCACTCCGAGTGCCTGATTGTCGATCGCAACCGTGGCGCCGGTCGGTGTGGACAGCACGGTCAGCTGTTGAACGCCCTTTCTGGCGAGCGACAAGCTCAACGTTTGAATACTTTGCCGCACCTCGGTCGCGTTCGGCGCTTCTGGATTGAGGCGTAGATAGTTGCGGTACCAGCGCAGTGTCGCCGCGTCGTCGGCGAGTTTTTCGTACGCGCGGGCGATGTTGAAGGAGAGCGCCGCGCTCGGCGACAACGCATCCGCCTCGAGAAAGAGCTGCACGGCGTCCGCATAGCGCTCGTTGCGATAGAGCTCGACGCCCTGTTCGTATTTGGCTTTGGCTTGAGCCTTGCGTGCGTCGAAGGCCGTCGCTGGTTGCGGATTTTCGGCGAATGCCGCGCGTTCGCCGACGCAAAGCGTAGCGCTGAGTGCCAGCGCGAAAACCGCTCGATAGCGCCGTGTTTCGCGCCATGTTGCTCCCGTTCCTGCCATCACCGCGACCGCCGGAGACAAAACTCAATACGGGGCAATGAGGTCGAGCGGACGCGGAGCCGCTTTGACCGCTGCGCTAGGTGCGACGCCGACGGCGGTGCTCGCCGCGGCGACAGCTCGATGATCGACATGGCTTACTAGGATCGGACGCGGATGCGCGGCCTCGGTTGCGCTCGCAGCGCGCACACTGGGTGCAGCCGGCGCCGTGGTCTTGGCGGATTCTTGCTCACTCGTGGCAATCGTGCTCGGCGTTCGAGTGCCGGGATCCGGCGCTGCTGGAGGCGGTGATTCGTCCTTGCGCGCCGTGCTGGTCGGTGCCACGCGCGGCGTAGCGTCGTGAGTCGCGACTTGGCTCAGCTCTGCTCGCGCGGCATGGGCGTGCGAGTTGACTGCCGCGGTCTTGCTCAGGCCAATCGTGGTGGCTAGTCCAAGCGCCGCGAAGCTGGCGCCGAACGCCACCACTC
>DASYCL010000699.1:0-4459 GCA_036500245.1 Polyangiaceae bacterium
GACGACGACGAAAAACCCGCCGCCAAAAAAGACGACGACGACGAAAAGAAGGACGACGACGAAAAACCCGCCGCCAAAAAAGACGACGACGACGAAAAGAAGGACGACGACGAAAAACCCGGCGCTCCGCCTCCAAGCGACGACTCCGCTTCAGTGAGCGCGCTCGAAGTCGAAGCCGGGCTTCGTGCTGTGCACCGCAGCTTCGACTACCACGACACACCGGCGCAGCTGTTTCCGGGCCAGCTCTCGAGTCTGCCGAGCTACACGCTGCCGCTCGGACCTGCATTCTACATCGATGGCACGATTTACCCGCTCGCGTTTAGTTCGAACGGCGCGGCCGCGAACTTCGGCATCACCGGCAGCTACGAGACCCTATTCGCGACGAAATCGGTTTATCAAGAGGGCACCCCGAACGAAGTTCAGTACACGACGCACTCGAGCCAATTCTTCGTTGGTCTTCGCGGGCGCATCCCCGTCGCCGCGCACGAGTTCGGGCTGGTCGCCGGCTACGGGCAGCATGCCTTCACGCTCGTGGGTGGAGATCCCGCGCAACCGAATTTTCCGGATGTCTCCTACAAGTTCATCCGGCTGAACGCAGACGCGCGGCTCCACTTCGACGACCTCACGCTCGGGTTCCACCTCGGCACGCGGCTCGTGAATAGCGTCGGCTCGATCAAGTCGGGTTATTGGTTTCCGAATGCCAAGGCGCAATCGATCGAGGGCGGTGCCTCCGTCGGTTACGCGTTGAGCCGGCGATTCGACGTGGTGGTCGGCGTGGATTTGCTGCGCTACGCCTTCGACTTCAACCCGATCCCCGACAACATGACTCCGTCGCTCGTGGCCGGCGGCGCCGTGGATCAGTACATCTCCGGCTCGCTCGGGTTGCGCTACACGTTCCGCAACTGAGCCGCACGGCACTGGGCACGAAATTCCGGGCGCAACGCGCCCTCGGCCGCGTTAGAATCTCGCGCCAGTCATGATTCGTTCTTTTTGGGGTTGGCCTAGTGCGGCGCTGTTCGTCTTTGGATCGGTACACGCCGGCGCGAGCGGCTGCAAAGCGCGCCCGGCCGACGCGACCGGCGGCGCTGCGCTGCCGAGCGCGAGCAGCGTCGTTCGCGCGCCGAGCAAATCGTTCGGCGCACCGATCGCGGCTGGCCCCGAGCTGGAGCTCGCAGACGTATTGAAGTCGCCCACGCGGTTTCGCGACCAAACCGTCACCGTCGAAGGCCACGTGCGCAGCGCGTGTACACGCCGCGGCTGCTGGATGGAAGTGGCCCACAGCGAAAGTCCGAATGATCCGGGCTGCCGCGTCACGTTCAAGGACTATGGCTTCTTCGTACCGACGGACTCGGCGGGTTCGAATGCAAAAGTGCAAGGCACCTTCGGCGTGAACACGCTCTCCGCCGAGCGCGTCGCGCACCTCGAGAGCGAAGGCGGACGCTTCCCTCGCAAAAACCCCGACGGCACGGTCGACGAAATGCGCATCGTCGCGACCGGCGTCGAGCTGTGGCGCTGAGCGCGAGTCGAAAAATGGCCGCGCTGCCGAAACTCATCTTGTCCTGGAGCAGTGGTAAAGACAGCGCGTTCGCGCTGCACACGCTGCGCACACAAAACGCGTACGAAATCGCCGGACTACTCACCACGATTAATCAAGTGCATGACCGCGTCGCGATGCACGCGGTGCGGCGGGAGCTGCTTCGCCTTCAAGCGCGCGCCGCGGGCCTGCCGCTATTCGAAGTCGATCTGCCCTACCCTTGCTCGAACGATGAATACGAAGCGCGCATGCGCGCGTTCGTCGAGCATGCGCGCGCGCTCGGCGTCAGCGCCGTGGCATTCGGGGACTTGTTTTTGGAAGATGTGCGCGCGTATCGCGAACGACAGCTCGCGGGCACCGGGCTCACGCCCGTGTTTCCGCTTTGGGGCAAACCCACGCCCGAGCTCGCGCGTGAGATGATCGCGAGCGGGCTTCGCGCTTGGCTCACGTGCGTCGATCCGCGGCAGATCTCGGCGCGCTTTGCCGGTCGCGCGTTCGATCAATCGCTGCTCGACGAACTTCCCGCGGAAGCCGATCCGTGCGGCGAGCGCGGTGAGTTTCACACGTTCGTTTGGGCTGGGCCGAGCTTCGACGCGCCGCTTTCCGTGGTTCGCGGCGAAATCGTCGAGCGCGACGGCTTCGTGTTTGCGGACTTGGTGCCCGGGGGAACGCCGGCTGCGCCGTGAAGTGCCCCCCAAAAAACCAAACAAATGCCCGTATTCGGCCGTTTGGCCGCAGAAGTTTGCCGCTCTTTTCTCAGTTTCGGTGAAGTTGTGATACGCCGGTCGATAATGCGTTTCTTGATTCGGCTGCTGTGCGCGGCCTCGTTGTTCGTCGCGCTCCCGGCACAGGCCGAGCCGACACACGTGGTTCAAGCCGGCCAAACGCTCGGCCGCATCGCCGATCGCTACAACGTGACGATTGCCGCGCTCTGCCACGCGAACGGTCTCGAGCGAAAGAAGCCGCTGAAGATCGGCCTCAAGTTGCGCATTCCGGACGGCAAAGAAGCGGTCGTCGGCGAAGAGAGCGACAGCAGCGATCCGAGCGACAACAGCACGATCGAAGAGAAGCACGTCGAAGAAGACGAAGCGAAGTCGAAATCGAAAACCGATTCGGACGACAAGAACGACACGGTTTTACCCGGCGGCATGCACGTCGTGACTCCGCCGGGCGTCGCGCCTGCGTATTACTTCGAGCCAACCGGGCCGGGTCGGCACGGCATGCGTCCGATTTTGATTTATTTGCACGGCCGCGGCGGCCATCCGGACAAGGATTGTCAGCGCTGGGCGCCGGTCGCGCGAAGGCTCGGCTGGCTGGTGTGTCCGAGCGGGCCTTCGCCGTACGGCGACGGGCGCGCTTGGGACAACAATTGGCCGTCCGCGCACGCGGCGACGATGGCGGCGATTGGCGTGCTGCGCAAGAAGTACGGCCGTCGCGTGCAGCTCTACGGAAACACGCTGATCGGTTTCAGCGAAGGCGCGTACGCGGCAATGAACGTCGGCGTGCGCGAACCGCACGTGTTCAATCGCTGGCTAATCCTCGCGGCGACCGATCGCTATTGGGGCGGGCCCGGGCTCGAAGCGCTGCAAACGGCGAAAGAGCGCGTGCGCCGCGTGTTCCTGATCACCGGCGAACACGACGGCGTGATCGACGGCACGCACCAAGTCGAAGACTGGCTCGGTCGCGCGGGTGTCGACACGCGCGTGGTCACGCCGAGCGACATGGGCCACGAGCTCGCACTCGATCGGAAACCCGAGCTCTATCACGAAGCTTTGGCGTGGCTGGATCGCGGGGATTCCAAGAGCAAGAAGAACAAAGCCAAGCGTGAGCGCGGGGAACGGGTCGCGCGCAAGTAACTGACAGGCTGCGATCCCAAAGCCGCAGGCGGGGCTCACGAAGCAGCGACGAACGATCCCAGTTCACCACTAGGCAGCAAGTCTCAATGCCAGGCTTGGGCTTGTTGGATCGGGCGGTTGGTGCGGTCGTGTTCGGCGATGAGGGTGCGCGCGACGACTTCGCAGTCTACGCATGCCGGGAAGCGCGATTGGTGCTCGCAGATGAGGTACTTCGCGGTCGGCGGAGCGGCGCTGAATTCTTCTGGATCGAGGTGACGGCCGCAGGCGATGCAGTGAATGTGCGCGTGCTGGTGCGGGGTTGCGGGTCCTTGCTCTTTGCGTTCGCGTTTGGTCAGGCGCTTCTTTCGCTGCATGGTGGCGGCACTAATTCAAAGTCGCGGCCCGGGGTCAAGCGCGTTCTGCATTGAGCTCCGCAAGCAGTTGGCGCGCGCCGGCGTGGTCCGTCTTTTCGGTCAATGCTTTGGCGACGAGCACCTTGGCCTTGCGCGGATCGCCCGCTTTTCGAGCCAAAACCGCGAGGAAATAGTTGGCGTCGGCTTTCGCTTCGGAGCTCGCGCCGTCGGTGCTGCCGGCCACGGGCGGCTTCATGATCGAGACCGCGCGGAACGCCTTCTGTGCGACTTCGTCTTCGTCGATCTCGACCGCGAGCTGACCGAGCCGCATCGCGAGCTCTCCGTTTTTCGGATCGAGCTCGAAGGCTTTGCCGAGCGCGGCCAAAGCGTCGGTCAAATAGCCTTCATCGAGGTGGATTTGCGCCATTGCGCCGTAAATGCCGCCGAGTGATTTGGTGCGCCGTCCGCGATTGGCCTCGGCAATCGCATTCAGTAGCGTCAAGCCTTCGTCGGCGCGCTGAGCGGCTGCGTACGCGCGCGCCAAGAGCATGACGACTTCGACGCTTTCCGGGCTGTCTTGCCGCGCCGACTCGAGCACTTGCACCGCGGCGGACGCGTCGCCGTCGGGACCGAGCAAGAGCGCGCCCACGCGCAGCAGCGTCGCCAGCCGAGTCATCGGGTTCGGATCGTTGACCGCGTCTTCGTAGAGCAAATCTGCCAAATCGCGGTAGGCGCCG
>DASYCL010000700.1:0-11260 GCA_036500245.1 Polyangiaceae bacterium
CCGACGTCGGTAAGCGCCGCACTCACAACGAAGACACCGTGCTGGTGCGCGATGACTTGAGCCTTTACCTCGTCGCGGACGGCGCAGGCGGGCACAACGCGGGCGACGTCGCGAGCGCACTCTGCGCGCGTTCGATGTCGAACTACTTCGGCGCGACGATTCGCGCGACGCACGAGCGCCCCGAGTTCAATCGCTTCGGCATTCCGAACGGCGCCCGACGCTTGTCCGCGGCCGTGCTCAAGGCCAACCGGGACATCGTCGAGATTTCGCGCACCTCGCAAGCGCACCGCGGCATGGGCACGACGGTCGTGGCGGCTTGTTTTTCGCCGCGCTCCGGCTTGATGCACGTCGCGCACGTGGGTGACAGCCGCTGCTATCGCTTGCGCGCGGGTCACCTCGAGCTCTTGACCAAGGATCACTCCTTGCTCACCGACGTGATCGAGCAACGCCCCGAGCTCGACGATCAAGTGCTGGCGCGATTGCCGAAAAACGTGGTCACGCGCGCGCTCGGCATGGATGGCCAGCTGCGCGTCTCGATCCGTTCCTACACGGTGGTCGAAGGCGATCGCTACCTCTTGTGCAGTGACGGGCTGAGCGGCCCGGTATCTGCGCCCGAAATCGCCAATGCGCTCGGCCAAGACGAGCCGCCGCCGCAAATCGCCGAGCGGTTGGTGCAGCTCGCCAATGAAGCGGGCGGACCCGACAACATCGCCGCGCTGGTTTTGTTTTGTCAGGGCGGCCATCAACACGCGCTGCCGGCCGACAGCGTGCCGCCACCGCCGCCGGAGCTCTTCAGCCTGCCGGGCGATTTCGACCCCGACAAATCCGATCCCGAACTCTTGATTTTGGGCATCGAGGATCTCGACATCGGCGACAGCAAAGAGAGCGCGAGCGACGACCTGCTGAAGGCACTCGGCGAGTTGCTCGGACCGAAGCAGTGACCAGCGCGCCCGCAGAAACCGGCGGAAGCTCCGAGCTTCGCCCGCACGAGCCGCCGCTGCGCGAGCTCGAGTTGCCGCGCATTCGAGCTGAAATCGGGCCCGCGCCCGAAGACTTCGTGGTCGACGAAATTCCGCTCTATGCCTTCAGCGGCGCGGGCGAACACTGCTACGTACGCGTCGAAAAACGCAGCTTCACCACGCCCGCGATGGTTCGCGCCGTGACCCGCGCGGCCGGCGTCGACGAGCGCGACGTGGGCTACGCCGGTTTGAAAGACAAGCACGCGGTGACGCGGCAATGGCTGTCTTTGCCGGCCAAAGCGCGTCCGCCGACCGAATGGCAATTGCCGGACGGCATCCGCGTGCTCGAACACACGCGTCACGCGAACAAGCTCCGCACCGGACATCTACTCGGCAATCGCTTCCAGATCACGCTCGACGTGAACGACGACGCCTCCGCCCTCGAAGCCGCAAATGCGATCGCGAACGAGCTTCGAGCGCGCGGCCTGTACAACTATTTCGGCGGCCAGCGCTTTGGTCGAGGCGGAGACGGCTTGCGCCAAGCGCTCGATTGGCTGCGCGAAGGCGCGCGCGTGCACGGCGTGCCGCGCTTCCTCGCCAAGCTTTACCCGAGCGTGATTCAAGCCGAAGTCTTCAATCGTTACCTCAGCGCGCGCCGCGAGCTCGGCATGGATCGGGTGCTCGCGGGCGAAATCGTGCGCCTCGACAAGGCCGGCGCGATGTTCATGGTCGAAGACGCCGCGCGCGAAACGCCGCGGCTCGCTCGTGCCGACATTCACCTCACCGGCCCAATCTTCGGCCCGAAAGCGCGCGCGGCGAGCGCCGAAGCCGCCGAGCTCGAGCGCTCGATCATCGAACAACTCGGGCTCGACGCGGCCGCGCTCGAAAAACTCGGCCGACTCGCGCCGGGCACCCGCCGCGATTTGCTCGCACCGATCGAAGATCTTCGACTCGAATGGGCCGCGTTGGGTCGGCTTGCGGTCGAATTTTCTCTTCCCTCGGGAAGCTATGCCACCGAGCTGATCCGCCAGTTTACGGGTTCGTCGTTCTTGATCGACGAACCCGATCGCGGCGACGGCGGTTGAGCGCTAGGCGCGCTTCACGAGCGCCGATATAGTGCAAGCCATGAGTGGGACTTCGAACGACGTGCAAGCGCTGGGTGACGAGAAACTCGAGGCGCTCGTGGAAGTGATGTTCCTCGCGGCCGCGGCCGACGGCGAATTCAGCGACGCGGAAAAGCGTCATTTCGTCAAAAGCGTGGAATCGCTCACGGACGGCAGGATCGCGCACGCGCGGCTCGAAAGCCTGGTCAACGAAGCCGCCGAGTTGCTCGATCGCGACGGCCGCGATGCGCGGCTCGCCGCCGTCAAAGCGCGCTTGCCGGAGCAAAATGTGCGGCGCATCGCGCTCTCGCTCGCGATTCAAGTCACCGCCGCCGACGGCATCATTCGCACCAGCGAGCGCGAATTGATTTTGGAAACCGCCGAAGCGCTCGAAATCGACCGCGACGTGGCCGCCGATCTGGTCAAAGAGCTCACGCGCTGATTTGTTGGCCCTGGGCACGCCGGCCCTGCCACAATTTCGCGCGTGATCGCCCGCGGCCTGTTCTTGCTTGCTTCGCTGTTGGCCTTGGTCGGTTGCGCCCGCGAAGCACCTTCGGCGGCCTACCCCCAAGTGGCGGGCTCCGGTTGGGTCGTGCCCGCGAGCTATTCTTGGCCACCGATGGTGGTGCCGGCGGCGAACCAGCCGCGACCGGCAGCGCCCGCCGTCGCAAAAACTCAGTCAATCGCGCCGGTCAAAAGCGAGCCGCCCAAAACCGACGCGCCGTTCGCAAAACTCGGTGACGCGCCGCGACCGCGCACGCGCAACGAACTGCGGAGCGTCTTGCCCGGCAGCGCGGCATGCCTCGCCGAGCTAGGCGAGCGCTCAGTGCCGTTTCATGCGCTCGACCACGAGCTCGGCGTCAAGACGCCCATCGTCGTCGATGGGCCAATCAGTGGCATTCGCTACTATACGGGCGACAACGGACCTTTGATTGCCGATTGTCGCTTGGTGTTGGCGCTCTCCTTGGTCGGCCCGGAATTGGTAGCGATCGGCGTGAGCGACGTGCGGTTTTCGGGCGCGTATGTCTACCGCTTGAGCAACAAAGGTCGCGTCAGTTTGCACGCTTACGGCTTGGCCATCGATATGCACGGCTTCACGCGCCTCGGCGTGCACTACGAAGTCGAGCACGATTTCCGGCGCGGCCTCGGCTTCTCACTCGCGCCCGACGCGCCACCGATCAACACCATCGCGGTCCGCTTCCACAACAGCGGCCTATTCCACGAATACCTCACCCCGGATGACAACGCCGACCATCATGACCACGTGCATGTGGGGGTTTCGCCGTTGCCGGACGAGGTGCCGTAGTGGTCTCGCAACTACCTGACTGTTTCGTCAGCTCTTCTCTCGCACGCTCTCGATCTCTTTCTTTCGCGCCGGAGCGCGCGCGAAGGGTCCGGGCTCGACTGCCCGGAAATAATACAAAGCAGCAGATTCACCGGACTGATCACGGTTTTCGAAAGAGAGGCGGCCACGTTAGAACTGACCGAACAGGCGCCAGTCGCGTCGCTAGACGCGCGAGCGGCCAAACGCTGTGCTAGCGCAGGGCCAAAAAACATCCCGCTGAGATGAACAGCTGGGAAAAGCCACTGCGAAGCTATAGCGCGTAATGCTTCCTCAAGATCTCGCTCGTGAAGCTCGCACGAAGATAAAACCCGCGGGGTAGCGTCGCGAAGCGTGCGCCGTCGGCGTCGATGCCACGACGGAGTGCGTGGGAATCGCGCGCTTTGGGTCGGATCTGTAGGCTTTGTCCGATATGGCCGGTGATGCTCTCGACGTCACCGCGCCCGATGATGCCGGCCAGCTCTTCCCAGTCGAAGCGCAGCCGTGCCTCGGCTTCGGGCGGCAAGGACCACAAGAGCGGCTCGCCGACGCGCCGCGCGGCGACCGCGATGTTGCGCTCGCCTTCGACCGGCACCCAAAGCACGCGCTGCAATTTGCGGCGCACGCGCGAAAGAGTCCATTCCACTTCGCCGATTTCGTGCAGCGGAATCGTGCACACGAATGTCGACTCGAGCGCGCGGCCGCGTGCGTCCACGGGCAGCGTTTTCAGCTCGATGCCGAGCGCCTCGAAGTCCGGCTGCGCGCGCGAGCCCGCGCTCGCCCCGAGTGCGCGTTCGAGCAGCGCACCGACGAAGCCCTTGGCGCGACGCAAATCCGCCGGTGCGGAGAGCGCAAATCGCTCGGCAATTTGCGCGAGTGTGAGCCCGGAGAGTGCGCGGGCGCGAGCCATCAGCTCGACCTCGTCCGCCGGCGGCGCGATTGCGCTCGACGAAACTTCGGCGTTCACGGCGCGGGCTTTCGGTAACGCGCGACGACGAGCGCGATGTCGTCAAGCTGTTCGTCCAAAAACGCGCGCACCGATCCGAGCAACCCCGAGACGATCTGCGCCGCGCCCAAGCTCGCGAAAGCTTCGAGCTCGGTGCAGAGTCGATCCAAGCCGTAGGCTTCGCCGCTCGCGTTCGTGGCTTCGATCACGCCATCGGTATAGAGCAAAAGGATGTCGCCGTCTCGTAGCTCGGCGAATTGATCTTCGGTTGCATCCGCGATGTCCCGCGTCGCGGCGAGCCAAGTACCAGGCGTGGCGATGCGCTCGCATTTGCCGGATTCTGCCCGCAAAATCACGATTTCTTCGTGCGCCCCGGCAAAGCTCAGCTTGCCATCATCGAAGTAACGAATCAGCGTCAAGGTTGCGTGCTCGTCTTGCCGGAGCCGCTTGCGCACGTTTTCGTAAAGCACGGCGTTCGCAGCGCGCAAGATCGCACTCGGTGGCGCGTCGAAATTTTGCGCGAGCAAGGCTGCGATCACGCTCTGCAGCATCATCATCACGAGTCCCGGTCGAAGGCCGTGGCCCGCGACATCCCCGATGCCGAGCCAAGCGCCGTCCGGACCCGGTAGTACGTCGTAGTAGTCGCCGCCGACTTCGGTCGCGGGCAACATCGTCGCTGCGAGCTCAAGATTTTTTACCCGCAAGTCGCGCGGCAAAATCGAGGTCTGAATCTGTGTCGCGATCTCGAGCTCGCGCTCGAGCCGCTCTTTTTCGGCCTTTTCGCGCTGGCGCGCTTCCTCGGCGACGCGGCGCACGAGCTCCGCGCCGCGCAAGGCCGCGCTGATCAACTCGCGCAAGAGCTCGTACACGACGCGCCGCTTCGGGCCGAGCTCGAGCACGGCAAAACCAAGCTGGCGATTCTCGAAAAACAACGGCTCGACCACGACCGATTTGCGCCGCTCGCCTTGCTCAGCGCGTGGCACGATTTCGAGCGTTGGAAAATGCGCGCCCGAGCTCGGCAATTGGTGGAGTTTTCGATTCTCGTAAGCGACGATCAAGCGCGATGCCTCGGGCGGCCGGCCCTGCCCGTCATACAGCGCGACATATGCCGACGCGATGTCCAGCGCGGGCAGGCGATCCGCGAGCGCGCGCGGCAGCGATTCGACGTCGAACGACGTGATCAGCGACTCGCTCGTATCAGTCAAAATCCCCGCGGAATGCTCGGCCTGGCGGCGCAGACTCCGCTGCTCGCGCAGGGCCGCGTCCGCGATCACGATGCGCACGCGCTGCCACACGTCTTCGAAGCGCATCCAGCGCCGGGGATCGCCCATCACGCTGGGCAAAATCAGGCGCCGCAGCATCGTCGCTGCCTGCTGCCAAGCGCCGACATCGCCTTCGACCGCCGCGGTGCGCGCCAGCATTTCGTCGAGCAAAGCCAGGAGCTCGCGATCGGATGCGCCGCACAGCGCGGCATGCACGGCATCAATGGTGAGCTCGATCCAACCGCTTGGGCCGACCACGCGCGAGAAGCGCTCGGCGCGCGCGAGCTCGGCCGCAAGCTCTTGACGTCGCTGGCCAAACGCGGCCTCGAACGGCATCGGATCGGCGTCGAGCGCGCGTTGCTGCTCGGACGGCGCGCCTTCCGACAAGCAGCCGCACGAACGCCGTTTGATGAAGTGCGACGGCAACAGCGCGCGCCGCGGCGGGGTCTCGCGCTCCAGTGAATCCGCGAGGTAATCGAGCGCTTTTTCTGCCATGTCCCAATACGGCTGGCGCACGGTCGCGAGGCTCGGTGAAGCGCCGCGCGCCTCTTCGCTGTCGTCGAAGCCCACCACGGCGACGTCTTCGGGCACGCGCATGCCGCGCTCGCGCAGCGTGCGCATCGCACCGAGCACCGAGCGATCGTTCGCGCCGGCCAGCGCATCGAACTCGACGCCGCGATCGAGCAACTCGGCCATCGCGACGCGGCCTTGCTCATCGTCGAAATTCGCGACGATGACGCGCTTTGGATCGAACGGGATGCGAAATTGCGCGAGCGCATCACGATATGCAAGATAGCGAATTTCGGCTTCGGCGTTGTCGGTCGGACCGCGCAAAAAACAAATCTTTCGGCGCGCGTGGAGCGTAATCAGATGCTGCACGGCGTCGCGCATGCCAGCTTCGTTGTCGGCCTGCACGTAGGCATAGCCGGGCACCTCGATGCCGACCGAACAGATCGGCAGCCCGCGATAGGAGTCGAGAAACTCCTTCATCACCGACGCGGTCGTGCTCAAACTGAGCACGATCATGCCGTCGAGCGCGCGCGCGCTCGCAAGCTCGAAGCAGCGGTTGCGCTCTCGCTCGTAGCCGGCGAGCGAATACAAAGAACCGCCAGCGAAGCAAATCAGATCGTAGTCACGGCGCGCGCATTCGCCGTCGAAGGCAGCGACCACCATGCTCGCGTACTCGTTGTAGAGTGCGTCGAGCAGCAGGCCCACGGTGGGGCGAGAGCGGGAACGATGCACCAAGTGCCCTTCTTGGCCCGAAGCGGGCTTGGAAAAGCTTAGCGCTTTCTGCGCTCCGAGAGCGGGCGCGCGCGTTCCAGGCTATCGTCCGCGCGGCGGGCAATGCTTGGGCAAACCATCTTTTCTTCGTCTTCGCCCGCGCTTGCGCGTGCGCGGGTGTGGCTTCTGGCAGCGAGCGCGGCGTTTTCCGCGTGCGCCAAGGCGGGAGCGCCGCCGTCGCTCGAGTGCGTGCTCGACTATGGTGGCGAGGCGCACACCGTGATCGTTCATCCGACTTCGGATCCGTATCGTGTACAGCCGACGAAGATCGAGGACGCGTTCGAATTCAAAGCCGTCTACATCGCAGCTCCTGCCGATGTGGCCGGTTTGGATCTTTACAGTTACTACCTGACCGAGCGCGGCAGCGTGATCGCCGATGAAACCAAATATCGCCCGCCATTTCCCTGCAACGCGCCCAGTTCGGACGGCAATTTCACCGGCGCGCATCACGTCTACGGACCGGACGGCGAAGAGCTCGTTTACTCTTGCCGCTGGCGGTCGCGATGAAGCCGCAGGGACTACTCCTTGCAATCGCTTGCGCGCTCGCGGTGCCCGACGCGACGGCGGCGCCCAGCGACGTGACGCTGATCTTCGCGGGCGACATCATGCTCGACACTTTGCCGGGCCAAGTGATCGCACGTGGCGAAGATCCGCTGGCGAATTTTGCGTTGCTCCTGGCGGGCGCGGATCTCGCGATCGGGAACTTGGAGTGCTCGGTTGCGACCAGCGGAACACCTGAAGACAAACGCTTCACGTTTCGCGCCGAGCCGCGCGTCCTGCCGGTCGTCGCGCGGCACTTCGCGGCGCTCGGCCTCGCCAACAATCACTCTGGCGATTTCGGCAAAGCCGCGCTGAGCGAGACCATGGCGCACTTGCGCGAAAATAGTTTGTCCTTCTTCGGCGCCGGCGAAAACTTGGCGGCCGCGCACGAGCCGCTGATCCTCGAGAAAAACGGACTAAAAATCGCGCTCCTCGCTTACGACGAATTCAAACCGCGCGCGTTCGAGGCAGGCACAGATTCGCCGGGCGTGGCCTGGAGCGAAGATGAACAAGTGCTCTACGACATCCATCGCGCGCGCGAGCTCGGCGCGGATTTGGTGTTTCCGTTCATGCATTGGGGCTGGGAAGGCGAACCCGGGCCCTGCCCGCGCCAGCAGAAGCTCGCGCACTGGATGATCGACGCGGGCGCGGATGCGGTGATCGGCGGGCACCCGCACGTGACTCAAGGTGTCGAGTCGTATCGCGGGAAGATCATCATTTATAGTTTGGGTAACTTCGTGTTCGACGGCTTCTACGAAGACGCGACGCGCACCGGTTGGCTCGTGCGGCTCAGCGTGAGCAAGCACGGCGTCACGCGCTGGGACACCGTGGTCGCGAAGCTCGACGAGCAAGGCAGCCCGGTGCCAGCGCTCGACGCCGAGAGTCCCTGCGGCCAAGGGCGGGAAATTTTCGCTTGCCGCGCCGGAAAGCGTTGAGCAGGAGCACCCCCAAAAAAACCAGCAAAAAACCACGAAATCACCGGAATTCGCGCTACCTTGCCGGCGTGCCGCCGCCTTCGCCTCGCCGTTCTCGCCCCAGCTACGGGTTCGAGATTTGGGTGGGGTTGCTCTGTGCGAGTGGCTGCGCGCAGTCGAAGACGGAGCCGACGCAGCTCGAGCCAGCCGCGCTGCCCGCACCGACGTCGAAGGCGAGCGCCGCGCACGAGTCGCCACCGGACGCGCTGAGCGCGGACACGAAGAGCGCGCCTTCGTCGAGTGCCAACCCAGCAGCCCCGAGCGCGCTGTCGTCGACCGCTACCGACAGCGACGCGAAAGCCACTGACGCGCCGAGCGAACCGCGTGTATATGCACGCACACGCTTCGTTTGGATTCGTCCGGAGCCGGACGCGAGTAAGGAATGGATCGGCTATTTGTGGACCGGCGGCTCGGTCGCGCTCAAGAGCACGAAGCCGGTGTACGGGCCCGGTTGCATGGAATGGTACGCGATCGAACCGCGCGGCTACGTCTGCGTGGACGGCAATCGCGCGACGCTCGATGCCAACGATCCGGTGTATCGCGCGGTTTTGCCGTACGCGGCGAATTTGAACTCGCCTTGGCCGCACCAGTACGGCGAATCACTCGGGCTCCAGATGCAAACCGTGCTGCCCGGTTCGCCGCTCGCGTTTCCGCCGCTGCCGAGCGCGATTCACGAACCGCGCGATCGTCTATTGCGGCGTTCGACGGTCGCGTACAGCCACGAAGTGAGCGTGAACGGGCACGATTTCCTGCTCACCGCCGACTATCAGTGGCTCCCGAAAGCGAGCGTCACGCCTTATCCGATGGTGCAGTTTCAAGGCGTGAAGCTCGGCACGGACGCAGAGTTGCCGCTCGCGTTTTTCAAAGCCAAAGATCGGCCCGCGTACACGCGCGCGGCGAACGGCGAATTTTCGGCTGCGAGCGAGACGTTCGCGCGACTGAGTCACGTCGAATTGACGGGCGAGCGCGTGAGCGTCGACAAAGACGTCTTCTTGCGCACGAAGCGCGCCGAACTTTGGGTCAAAGAGCGGGACGCGGTCTTGCCTGTGCCGCAAGTGCGCACGCCGTGGGGCGCCGAAGTTGGGGCGGCGGACACGACGAACAACGCGCCGAAGGGCCGCGCGACGTGGATCGAAGTGGCGGTCACTGCCGGCTACTTAATTGCCTACGAAGGCACGAAACCCGTGTTCACGACCTTGATTTCACCCGGCCGCGGCGGCTTCGCAAAACCCGGCGAAGAGGACATCATCGAGCACGCGCTCACGCCCACCGGCACCTTCCCCATCTCCGGAAAATTCGCGACCGCGACCATGGAAGCGCCGGGTGAATACATTCACTCGGATGTGCCGTGGACCCAGAATTTCAGCGGACCGTACGCCCTCCACGCCGCGTATTGGCACGACAACTGGGGCGAGTTCAAAAGCGGCGGCTGCGTGAACCTCTCACCCATCGACGGCAAAGCGATGTTCGAGTTCACCGAACCCGCATTGCCGCCGGGTTGGCATGGGGTGCGTTGGTTGCCTTGGGTCGGGCCGGCGACACAGGTCGTGGTGCACAGGTAGCCCCTCGCGATCCGAATCGCAGTGGTGAATTTTGCCTGTTTTTGGCCCTACGCGTGTCAAAGCCCCTCGGCCACTCACGCTTCCAGCGACGCGACGGGCGCCTGGTCGGTCAGTTCTAACGTGGCCGCCTCTCTTTCGAGAACCGTGATCAGCCCGGCGAATCGGTAGCTTTGTTTTATTTCCGGGCGGGCGGACCCTTAAGTTGTTCGGGCGCGACCGCGCGCTAGAAAAGAAGAGAGGGGACTTTGAACCGGTGAGGTGCGCGAGCTTTCGTCACTTCACGACGACTTGCGGGATCTTGAATTCGTCCCACGCCGGCGTGAGGTTCGACGTCATCGGCGTTTGATTCCAGATGTAGACGGCGGGGTAGTCTGTCACTTGGCCGGATGGCGTGACCATGATCGCGGCGAGGTACATCTGCGAGGAGCGCGCGTCCGTGCCGGGCGGCGTGTATTGATTGGGCATGAGTTGGAATTGCTCGTCGTAGTGACGCGCGGACGAGAAGACCAAGAAGTAGAATTTGTTGCCCTGCGCATCGACTTCGACGTGGGGCGACCATTTGGGCCAGCTGTTGAGCACGCCGGGGCTCTTTTCACCGGTACACATCGGCGGATCGTTCGCGACGAGCCGGCGCGGACTGCCGCCCGCCGCGGGAATCACCGCGACTTCGCCGTCCGCGCGGTAGTAGAAATAGCCGTTGGTGTTGCCGACGCGCGTGTACGCGATCATCTGATCATCGGCCGAGAAATCCGGATAGTACTCGGCCACGCCTGCCGTCGCGGCGCCCGCGACCGGCGTCGCGGCGCCACCGGCTTTGTTGTTGAAGGGCACGCTGTAGATGTCGCTCTCGGTCGACGTCGTGAGCGGAGTCACGCCGTCGGCAGCGCTCAAGCCACCGACATGGCCGCCCGCGATTTGCGTCGTGGACGTGTAGACGATGGTTTTGCCGTCGTGGCTCCAGTCGGGCATCACGGCAGCGCGCGTGTCGCCGCTGCGCGGGATCAAGCCCCAGGTCATGTTTTGGTCAGCGAGCACCGCGGTGTTCACGGCCATGCCGGTGGTCGGCATCGTGCCCATCGCGGAGAGCTCGAACCAACTGAGCTCGGCCGAAGTCACGATGTTACGGTTCACACCGGTCCAGCCGATCGACTGAGTCGGCGCGCTGTAGACGCTGACCGCGAGGTGCGTCGTGTCGCTCCAAAATGCCGGCGAGAACGTGAATGTGCCGACGAACGGCTGCTGAATTTCGCGCGCCCCGACGTCGGTCACGTAGCTCGGCCGCTGCCCGACCGTGTCTTTCTCGATCGATGAG
>DASYCL010000701.1:0-8057 GCA_036500245.1 Polyangiaceae bacterium
GATGTTGGCTTGAATGAACGCGCCGGGCCCGCTGATGCTGCGATCGACGTGACTCTCGGCCGCAAAGTGCACGATCGTGTCGATGGCCTGCTCCTGGCACAGCCGCGACACCAGCGCCGCGTCTCCAATGTCGCCTTGCACGAACGTGTAGCGCGCTTCGTCGACCGCGCCCTTCACGTTGTCCGGATTGGCGGCATAGGTCAAAAGATCGAGGTTCGTGAGTTTGCCTTTGAACTCGGGCAGGCGGAACAAATAGCGCACGAACGCCGAACCGATGAAGCCCGAGCCACCCGTCACGAGCACACTTTGAGGTTGTCGTAGAGCAGACATGTTCAGTTCGAAGCCTTCCGTAGCCGGGTGAGGTACTCGTTCAAGGCTCGTTCCCAAGGGCGCGGAGCGCGGCCGAGCGCGGCCTCCGCCTTCTCGGTCGAGAATACGGAATAGGCGGGACGGCGCGCGGGACGCGGAAATTCGGCCGTGCTGATGGCTTCCACGGCGCCAGCACGAATCGGAAAGCCGAGCTCACGCGCTCGTTGCCAAATGGCGAAAGCAAAGCCGTGCCAACTCGTTTCGCCCGAGTTCGCGAAGTGAAAGATATTCGCGCCTGTCGCGCTCCGCGTCGCGGTGATGCCCGCGAGCGCGAGCGAAGCTTCGGCCAAATCACCCGTATACGTGGGACGACCGAATTGGTCCGCCACGACTTTGACGAGCTCGCGATCGGCCATCAAAGACAGCATGGTCGCGACGAAATTCGGGCCGCCTTCGCCGAACAACCACGACGTTCGCACGATCAATACCTGCCGCGCCGCCGCATCCGCCGTCGCGAGCAGGCGCTGCTCGCCGAGCAGCTTGCCGCGCCCGTACGCGCCGGTCGGTGCACAAGGCGCGTCTTCGCGGTACGGCGTTTTGGCGTTGCCGTCGAAGACGTAGTCCGTCGAATAATGCAGCACGCTCGCGCCGAGCTCGGCCGCCGCACGACCCAGATTTTCGGGGCCGAGCGCGTTGACGCGCGTCGCGAGATCTTCGTGCGTCTCCGCGTCGTCGACTCGCGTGTAAGCGGCGCAATTGACGATCTGCGTCGGGCGCTCGCGCAGCGCGAAATCGCGCACCGCGTTCGCGTCGGTGATGTCGAGCTCAGCGTCGGTGCCGACGAACTCCATGCCCGCGTTCGTCAACGCAGCGCCGACGGCGCGCGCCAACATGCCGCTGCTACCGGTGATCCAAACTTTCACCGCCCGGCTCGCGCACGAAAAGCGGCAAAGGACTCCGCTTGCTGATCACGCGCCGACAAGAGCGGCTCGGGGACGGGCCACGTCACCGAAAGCTCCGGGTCGGCGTAGTCGATCGAACACTCCGTCTTCGCGTCGTAGAGCGCGCTGACTTTGTATTGCACTTCGGCGAAATCGCTCAGCACGCAAAAGCCGTGCGCGAAGCCGATCGGCACGAACAGCTGCTCGTGCTTTTCAGCGTCGAGCTCCACGCCGTGCCAGCGGCCGAAGGTCGGCGAAGTCGGGCGAATGTCGACCGCGACGTCCCAGATGCGGCCGAGCGTCACGCGCACGAGCTTGGCTTGCCCTGGGCTCGATTGGTAGTGCAGGCCGCGGAGCGTATTTTTGATCGAGCGTGAGTGGTTGTCCTGCACGAACGCTTCGCGAACGCCGGCCTCGGCATAGCGGCCCGCGTTGTACGTTTCGATGAAGAAGCCGCGCGCATCGCCAAAGACGTTCGGGCGGATCAACTTGAGGCCCGGGAGCTCGAGATCGGTGACCTGCACTATGTTGCCTTCTATGCGGGCTCTTCGAGCGCGCGGCGCATGTACTCGCCGTAACGGCTCTTGCCACACTTTTCCGCGAGTTTCGTCAGCTGAGCCGCGTCGATATAACCCATGCGATACGCGATCTCTTCGAGGCACGCGATCGACGTGCCTTGGCGGCGCTCGAGCGTGGCGACGAAGTGACTCGCGTCGAGCAAGCTCTCGTGCGTGCCGGTGTCGAGCCAAGCTTGGCCGCGGCCGAGGATCTCGAGCTTGGCGCGCCCCTGCCCGATGTACACGTTATTCACGTCCGTGATTTCGAGCTCGCCCCGCGGCGACGGCTTCAATTTGGCGGCGATATCGACGACTTGATTGTCGTAGAAATAAAGCCCCGTCACAGCGAGCTTGCTCTTCGGCTTCTTCGGCTTTTCCTCGATGCCGACGAGCTCGCCTTTTGGCCCGAGCTCGGCCACGCCGTAGCGCTCCGGATCGTCGACGCGATAGCCGAACAGCGTTGCGCCATCGAGCTCATCGTGCGCGGAGCGGAGCTGCGCGCCGAAACCCGCGCCGTAAAAAATGTTGTCCCCCAAAATCAAACACACCGAATCGAGCCCGACGAACTGGCGCCCGATGATGAACGCCTCGGCCAAGCCGTTCGGCGCGGCCTGGACCGCGTAGCTGAAGCGCACGCCGAGTTCTTCACCAGATCCGAGCAAGCGCTCGAATAGCGGCAGATCCTGGGGCGTCGAGATCAGCAAAATTTCGCGGATGCCCGACAGCATCAGCACCGACAGTGGGTAATACACCATCGGCTTGTCGTAGACGGGGAGCAGCTGCTTCGAGATCACGCGCGTCAGCGGGTCGAGCCGCGTTCCACTACCACCCGCGAGAACTATTCCCTTCATCCTGATTCCTGACCTAGCCGGGCCGGACGATAGCACCGCGAACGCTCGCCGGGCAGCAACAAAAGCGCGCAGAACTCGGGCCGCGCGTCGCTCGTTTCGCGCGCGTGACCGAGCAAATGCGGGGCTAATCGTGAACGGGCTCCGGTGCTAGCCTGCCGGCCATGGCTCTCTCGCTCGACGAGCAATTGGCGAAGCTTCCGCCGGACGTCCAGGCAACGCTTCAACATCATCGCTTCGATCCCGCGCGCTTCAAAAAACTGGCGCGACGCCTCGAGAGCGAAAGCGCCGAGGACAACTTCGTCAAAGGCAAGATCCGTCCGCCGAATTCGGAAGATCTCGCACGTCTACCGAATTGGGACGATCCCGAGTACGCGCGCCTGCGCGAGCTCGGCGCCGAAGCGCTCGCGCACGGGCAAGTCGCGTTGCTGGTGCTCGCCGGCGGCATGGCGACCCGCATGGGCGGCGTGATCAAGGCTTTGGTCGAAGCCGTGCCAGGCAAGACATTTTTGGATTTGCGCCGCGCCGAAGTGCGCGCGCTCGAACGCCGCTATCAAGCCGTGCCGCCGCTTTGGCTGATGACGAGCCACTCCACGGACGCAGGCATCCGCGCCGCCCTCGGCGACGATCTCGACGGCCACACGATCGCGACTTTTACCCAGCATTTGTCGCTCCGCGTCACGCCGAATGGCGACATTTTCTTCGACGACAAAGGCCGCCCGAGCGAGCACGCCCCCGGCCACGGCGATTTACCCGACGCACTCAAAGAGAGCGGCTTGCTCGATGCCTTCGTGAAGCGCGGCGGCAAGGTGATCATGGTCAGCAACATCGACAACCTCGGCGGCACACTCGATCCGGTCGTGATCGGTTTTCATCTCGCGCACGGCAAGCCCGTCACCTCCGAAGTGGTCGACAAACTGCCGAGCGATCGCGGCGGCATCCCAGCCTATGTCGACGACACCTTGTGCGTGCTCGAAGAATTCCGGATCCCGCCGAGCTTCGATCCGGCGACGGTGCGCGTCTTCAACACCAACGTGTTCCACTTCGGCGCGCAGGCCATCCTCGATCTCGACATTCCGTGGACCTACTTCACCGTGCGCAAAAAGGTCGGCGACAAGCCCGTCGTGCAGTTCGAGCGCTTGGTGAACGAAGTCACGAGCTACTTGCCAACGGCTTATCTACACATGCCGCGCGACGGCGCCGCGTCTCGCTTCTTGCCCGTCAAAGACAACGAGGAGCTCGCCGCACGCGTACCGGAAATCTTGGCCGCTGCGCGCGCGCGAGGGATCATTTCATGAGTCATTTGCTTCGCCGCGTCGCACTTGGTTTTTTTGGGGGGTTTGCCTGTTTCGTCGCGGCGCGCACAGCGTCCGCGCAGTTCCCCAATGACCAACCGACGCGCTTACCGGCGCTCGGCCGCAGTGCCGTCAGCGATGACGACTCGACCGCGCTGGTCGTCAATCCGGCAAACCTCGCGTTCTTGCCGCGCGAAGAGCTGCGCTGGACCGGCATGTTCCTGAACGAAGCCGCGTCCGCGTCGTATCAAGGGCACGCGTTCGCGTTCGCGTTTCCGATTCCATTTCTCTCGATCTCGACCGGACTCCGCCTCGACATCGTCTCGCCGCCACTGGCCGCCTCCAACGCCATGTTCAACCGAGCCGACGCGCGCTACGAGTGGCTCACCTGGGGCCTAGCGCTGCATCCGTCGGACACGTTCGGCGTCGGCTTCTCGCTACAGCGCTCGTATTCGAACCAAGCCGCGGCGCACGATCTCGCCTCGTGGTCGCTCGGCGCTACTTGGCGCCCGAGCGATTATTTCGGCTTTGCCGTCGTCGGCAAGGACTTGAACGCGCCGACCACCAGCCAAGGCGGCTATGTCGAGCGCGCGTACAACCTCGCGCTCGCGCTGCGACCCGCGCGCAGCCGCGCGGTCGAAGTCGGGCTCGAAGCCGAACACGTCGACCACGATCACAGCCGCATTCCAAACGACGACCCGCGCGGCTATTGGGTCCCGCGCGCCACGCTCGGCATCGACGTGCCCGAACTCGGTCGCCTGCGCGGCGACTTCGCCTACTCCGATCCCGGCAACGACGCGGGCGAAAAACAGTGGCTCGCCTCGGCGAACTTCGCCTTCAACTTCAACGGCAGCTCGGGCTCGGCCGAGGTCGCGGGCGGCAGCATGTTCGGCGATTCCCTCGGCGCCGCAAAGGGCAAAGCCGCCGACAACGTCGCGTTCGAAATCGCCGCGCGCGGCTTCCGCGACAGCGCCGCGGCAGAAGCGCCGCGCTACGCGCTCAGCTTGCGCATCGAAGACACACCGAACACGCGCGGCCACACCGCGCTCCTGCGCAAGCTTTGGGACATCGCCGACCACGAGCCCACGGTCGCCGCGGTCGTGTTCGAATTGCGCACGGCACCGGCCAATTCACTAGCGCACGCGCAAGAGCTGCGAGACGCCGTGTTCCACCTGCGCCAAGCCGGCAAGAAGGTGCTCTGTCACCTCGAAGACGCCGACGGCGCGTCGCTCTATTTGTGCTCCGCGGCGGATCGCATCCTGCTGAATCCGGCGGGCGGCATTCGCTTCGCCGGCCTCAAATCTCGCTACATGTACTTCGGCAGCATGCTCGAAAAACTCGGCATCCGCGCCGATTTCGTGCGCATCGGCGCGCACAAGAGCGCGCCCGAAGAGTTCATGCGCGACAACTCGACCGAAGTCTCGCGCGCGGACAAAATCGATCTGCTGCAGCAAATCGAAAAGAACTTCACACTTGGTGTCTCGAGCGGCCGTCACATCGACGCACAAGAGCTCCGCGCGCGCATCGCTCGCGGCCCGTTCGTCGCTTCCGAAGCCAAGTTCGCCGGCCTCGTCGACGGCTTTGCCTTCGACGATCAGCTCGAAGAAGCCACATCGCGCCTGGTCGGCTATCCCGTGATACTGCGCGACGATCATCGCGCACCGCGCACGCCGGATTACTTCGGCGACAACTCCGGCATCGCCATCATCTACGTCGACGGCGACATGGTCGACGGCCGCAGCCAAACCATCCCGCTCCTCGGCACGCGCCTCGTCGGCTCGTACACGATCGCCGAAAGCCTGAAGAAAGCCCGAGAAAACCCCAAGATCGGCGCGGTCGTGCTGCGCGTCGAAACCGGCGGCGGCTCGGCCATGGCAGCGGATGTCATCTACCGCGAAGTGCAGCTCACCGCCGCGGTCAAACCCGTGATCGTCAGCATGGGCAGCGCCGCAGCCTCGGGCGGTTATTACATTTCCGCGCCGGGCACGCGCATATTCGCCAACCCGAGCACGATCACCGGCAGCATCGGCATCTTCTACGGCAAGGCCGACGTCGCCGAGCTGATGCGCAAGATCGGCGTCACGGTCGAAGTCTACAAAACTGCGCCGCGCGCCGACGCCGAGTCGATCTTCCGCCCCTTCTCGCCGGAAGAGCGCGCCGAGCTCGAGCACAAGGTCGCGCAGTTCTACGACGTGTTTCTGACCCGCGTCGCGAGCGGCCGCAAATTGTCGAAGGCGCAAGTCGACGCGGTCGGCCAGGGCCGCGTCTGGACCGGCGAACAAGCGCTCGATCGCAAACTCGTCGACGAAATCGGCGGGCTGCGTCAAGCGCTCGCGCTCGCACGCACGCTCGGACATGTGCCCGAACACGGCCCAATCATCGAGCTTCCGCCGCCCGACACGAGCCTAATCGGTCGTCTGCTCGGCATCGAAGGCGTGCACGAAGATGCTGCGCCACCCGCGACCGCGCTCCTGCCCGTGCAGCTCATGGATCTCGTGCGCGCGCTCGCACCGTTCATGTCGATGACGGGCGAGAAGCCGCTCGCGCTGCTGGAACTTGCGCCGGTCGGCCCGTGAGCGAATCGGCAGAGCCTGAACGCGACGCGCCGACGCTCGAGCTCGATCGAGCACGCTTTCGCAACGCGGACGGAACGCCGAGCAGCGAGCTCACGCTTTGCTCGCGTGCGGAGCGCATCGGGTTGATTGGGGATTGGGGGGTGCTCTTTCGCGCGCTCAGCGGCGAAGCGAGCGTCACGAGCGGCCAAGCGCGAATTTTCGGACTCGAACTCCGGGCTGCATTGGCGCAAAACGCGCTCGGCGTCGCGCTCTGTGATCCCACGTTGCCCAATTCGTTTTCAGCGCGCGAGTACCTCGAGCATGCGGCGCGCCTCAGCCACGGCTCGCGCACCCGCGCCCAAAACGACGCGCGCCACACCCTCGCCGATTTCGGTCTCACTGAGCTCACCAACAAAAAAATCAGCGAGCTTCCGACTTATCAACGGCGCGCCCTCGGCCTCGCGCTCGCTGCCGTCACTCGCCCCGCAGCGCTCTGCCTCGAGTCCCCGCTGCGCGATCTCGATGCCGCGTCCGCCGACTACGTCGCGCGACTCTGCCTTCACGCGTCCGAGCGGAGCCGTGTGATCGTTTCATGCGCGGCAGCGACAACGCCCAGCCCCGAACGCGCCTTGCTCGACCAATGCCAAGAACTGTTCGCGCTCGAGCGCGGCTCGCTAGCGGCGCACGGGACTCCTGAAGCCGTATTTTCTTCGTCCTCGCGCTATCTCGTCACCCTTTCGGGCGCGCGCGACGAAGAGTTTGCTCGCGCACTCGGCCAAGCCGGCTGCGAGCTCACCAAGCAATCGAGCTCGACCGTTTTGGCCGCATTCGTCGCGCCGGGCGCGCGGCTCACGCGTTACCTGCTCGAGCTGCCCGAGGCGAGCAGCACCGATCTCGTGCTCGACGCCGCGCTCGACAGCGGCATGACCGTGCTCGAGCTCGAACCGTTGTCGTACTACTGAAGCGCGAGCACGCCCGCGGATTTTGGTCGGGGCTTCGTCCCTTCGGCTGATCGCGGTTTTCGACGGAGAGGCGAGTAACAAGAACTGACCGGACGGGCGCCCGTCGCGTCGCTCGATGCGCGAGCGGCCAAGCCCTGATTTTTACGTAGGGCCAAAAACATCCCAGAGATGTGACGAATGGTCAGGTGTTGGTTAACAAAGTTCGAAGCGGCTGCGGCGGTGTCAATCGATTGACTACCGCGCAGAGTCTATCAGCACCATTTGACCAGAACCTTGTACGTCACTTTGGTTTTGCCGCGCGCGGGCACTTTGACGTCGAAGGTGAAGGTGCTGGAGTCTTTTTTGTTGGCCGGGATACTCGACGAGAGGATCGTCCAATCGCCGCCGACGGGCTCGTAGTCTTCGACTTCGATTGCGCTGCCTTTATGATTGCGCAGTTCGATTTCCCAGGCGCTCTCGGTCGTGCAGCCGCCGAGCGCATGCCATTCAGTCTGCTTGCGATCGCCGACGACGTCGAAGGCATCGCCCATTTTGACGCGCAATTTTTCGTCGCGCGGCGTGTGATCGATCGCATCTTCGCCGACGAATTG
>DASYCL010000702.1:0-7712 GCA_036500245.1 Polyangiaceae bacterium
CACACGGGCGCAAGCTCCGGATGCACGCGCCCGAGCGCAAGCTGCGGCGCGAATGGACCGGACCACAACGAGTGGTCGAGGTCGGGACGCGTGGGATCGGCAGATCGAACCAAGCCTATAGAATACGGCAAAACCCGAAAAAAATTACACCAAACGCTGAGGGCGGATTTTCGCGCTCAGGCTTCTCGCTTCCGGTCTTGTTTTGGCTTGTTTTTTGATGGTCACGAAGCCGCGCGCGGCGCGGCCCAGCCTTCGGCGTCGAGCCTCGGCGCCTGCGCTGAAGCCCGTTATTTCACGATGATCGTGCTCTGACACGTGAAGAGCACGTCCACCTTTGCGTCGCTGTCGGCCTTCACGGTCGTGCACGTGTCCGGACAGAGGTAGATGTGGTTGTTCTCGATGTAGAACGCGCCGGCCTCGCAATCCGCCGCGGTCTGCGCCTGCCCGAATTGTGTCGGCATCGCGCTGCCACCCGCCGTGTACTGCACCGCAACCTTCGACAAATCGAGGTCTTGTCCAGCGGGAGGCGGCGGAATATCGAAGTCACACGCAAGCTGCGCTTTGACCACCACGTCGTTCGCGATCGTACTGAACACCGTGTCGTACGAAGCGAACTCGCAGATCGGAAAGCGCAGCCCGCCCGTGCGCTTGCTCAAATCTTGGTACGACGTACCCGCGTTCGCGACCGAGTCGCCGCCGCCGCTGCACTTGCCCATCTGGATCGGCTCGTCCGGCTGATAGGGGTCCGTCGGCGGCGTTTTCTGCTGAATGCCGGTGATGCTGTGAAACACGAAGTCCGGATGCATCGGATCGGTGCCGAAGTTCGCCGGGGTGAGCGCCTGCAGCCGCTGAATGAACGTGTCGACGTCGAGCGCCGCGTTGTCGTCCGTCATCTCGAGGAAAACCTTCTTCGCGCCAGGGCGGAGCCACTCTTGCCAGCCGACCTCGGTCAAGTCGAACTTCTCGTCGCGCGCGTTGTAGGTCGCGAGGATTTGATCGAGTGAATCGGTGCTCTCGATCTTGATGCTGTAGTGATAAAAGCGCTCGCTGTTCACCGGCACGGGACCGGGACACATGGCAAGCCCGCTGAGCGGCGCGCTCACGCAAATCGAGGTGCTGGATTCGCCGGAAGCCGCGCGCACGTCGCGACGATGTCGCGACAGCAAAATCACGCGGTAGTCGACGCCGCTCTGATTCAAGATGTTGGCGAAATTGATGTTGATGTTGTCTTCGACGGCTTGCAGCTCGTCCGCCATGCTGCCCGAATTGTCGAGCACCAAGATGATGTCGACGGGCTGTTTGATTAGCGTGGCCGCTGCGCTCGTCGTCGCGCAGGCGTCATTCGGATTCGTGAGCGAACCAGCACTGCCGCCGCTATCACCCGTGTTGATTGAGCCCGGGTCGCCGCTGCCACCGCTGCCGGCGCCGCTTCCGACGGCAGAGCTGCCCGCGCTCCCGTCCGAGGTCGGCCGTATCGCCGCGCTCGGGCCGGCACTCGCGCTGCTACACCCTGCCGCAAAAAGGATCAGACCAACGCATGCACTGAGGCCGCTATGCACTCCCATATCGCGTAATGCACGCTCGCGACGTTTCGATCAGAGAAATCAGTTTGGAAAGAGTCTTGAAATTGCGCCGCTCACATCGCTGCGCTGAGCTCGGCGATGAGACCGCGGAGCCAGCGGTGCGCCGGGTCGTGATCCAAACGCGGATGCCAGGCGAGTGAGAACGAAAAGCGGGGCAAGCGCAGCGGCGGCGGGAGCAAGCGCAACGGGAAGCGCTCGGCCATGCGCCGCGCCAAGCGCTCGGGCGAAGTCGAAATGAAATCGGTTTGCGCAACGACGACCGGCGCGACCAAGAAGCTCGAAACGGTCAGTGCAATCCGTCGTTTGAAGCCGCGCCGCTCGAGCTCGGCATCGACCATGCTGCCCGGCGCGCCGCCGGGTGCGACGAGCACGTGACGCAGCGACAGGTACGTATCGAGCGTCAGCTTCTTTGGCACGCGCGGATGATCTTTGCGCACCATCGACACGAATTTGTCGGAGAAGAGCTTCTGCGAGGAAAACGCGGCGGCGACACTGCCGCTCACCATCACCGCGACGTCCGCGCTGCCCGCCTCGAGCAGCTCGCTCAGGTTCGGGAAAGTGACCACCGATAAATCGACGTTCGGCGCGACGCGCTCGAGCTTCGCCAAGAGCGGCATGAGCAATACGCTTTGGTGATAGTCCGGCATCGCGAACGTGAAGCGACGCTGCGCGCTCGCCGGGTCGAACGGGGGCTCCGCCGTGACGACGCTGCGCAGCTCCGAAAGCCCGCGCTCGAGGTTCGGCAATAGCGCGACCGCGCGAGGCGTGAGCGACAGCCCTCGCCCGCTCCGCACGAGCAGCGGATCCCGACACAGCTCACGCAAGCGCGAAAGCGCGTGACTCGTCGCGGATTGACTGAGGCCGATTTGCTTGGCCGCGCGGGTGACGTGCCGCTCGCGCAGGAGCGCGCGCAAAACGACGAGTAAATTCAGGTCGATCCCGCTCAGATTCGAATCATGCATTATATGCATGACTATAGTGTCAATGTTGCACTGGACGCATCACTGTTTCGGGATCAGATTGTTCGTGTCCCGAAACACAGGAGGAATTCAGATGTACGTCATCACAGGTGCAAGCGGACACACGGGGAAAGTCGCGGCCGAAACCTTGCTCGCGGCCGGCAAAAAAGTGCGCGTGATCGTGCGCAACGCCGAGAAGGCCAAAGCACTCGCCGCGCGCGGGGCCGAAGTCATCGTCGCCGAACTGCACGACGAAGCAGCACTCACCAAGGCATTCCAAGGCGCCGAAGGCGTATTTCTGATCTCGCCGCCGGATCTCGGCGCAACCGACTTTCTGAATGATCGCAAGAAGCTGACTGACGGCTACGCGCGTGCGGTCAAAGCAGCCAAAGTGCCCCACGCGGTGCTGCTCTCGTCGGTCGGTTCGCAACACGCTTCCGGAACAGGGTTGATCTTGACGACACACGCCGCCGAGGTTGCGCTGCGTGAGAGCTCTGTGCCGTCGACCTTCGTGCGCGCGGCGTACTTCGCCGAGAATTGGGGCGCGGCGATCGAGCCCGCGCAAAAAGACGGCGTTCTACCGAGCTTCATCGCCGCGTCGAAAAAAATCCCGATGGTGAGCGCGCTCGACATCGGTAGGACGATCGCGCGCGTACTCGGCGAAGGACCGCGCGGCGTGCGCGTGATCGAGCTGAGCGGGCCCGTCGATTTGTCGCCGAATGACGTCGCGGCCGCACTCGGACGGGTGCTCGGGCGCGAGCTGAAAGTCGCCGAAGGCCCGCTCGACGCTGTCGTGCCGACGTTCACTTCGTTCGGCATGTCTCAGCACATCGCAGGGCTTTTCCGCGACATGTACGAAGGGCTCGCGAACGGAAAGGTCGCTTGGGAAGGCCGCAACACCGAAGCCATGCGCGGCACCATCAGCATCGAAGAGACCTTCCGCGCGCTCACTGGAAAGCAATAACCGCCGCGATCACGATCGCCACGCTGAGCAGCAAGAGCGCGGCTCCGACTTTGGGCAGCGTTGCGAGCGCGGGGCCGCCGCCGGCCTCGCGCACTCGCTTTTGCAAAACTTGGCTGTAGCCGAGCACGCCGGCCAGGATCACGACCAAGGTGAGCTTGACGTGAAACGCGGGGCCGCCGAGCGCGAACGTGGCGGCTGGCCCGCGTACGAACACCAGGCCGATGCCGCTCAAAATCAAGAGGCCGAGCCCGATGCCACCGTTCTTGGCGACGGGCAGCGCGCGCACCATGAACTTCGCGCGCTCCACTGGCTCGAGCGCTTGGCTCGCGGCGCCGAGCCGCATCACCGCAAAACTGGTCCCGACGCCGAGCGCCAGACCGAGAAAGTGAATCATCAGCAGCACCAAATAAAAATCAGCCATCGCGCTCATGCTTTTAACCTGGGCCGCCGAGAGCAGCAATTCGACGACCCAAACAAACGCACTACTTCACGGCATCTGGCGGCGGATTCGTGCCTTCGGGCCAATCGTCGGCGCGCGAATAGGCTGCGTCGCGCTTGGGCAGCGAAGCATCCCCGATCGACATTTCGCGCCAACTGCGCCCGGGCGGCGAAGCGTCGAGCCAGTGAAAACTGTGCTCGCGATCGTCGAGGTGCACGTACATCGTTCGCGGATGCGTGTACACGCCGACTCCGACGCGCGAAAGCGTGCGGAGGTATGCAGCGAGCGAGCGCGCCGGCACCTCGGGCAACTTGAAATCGACGGCCTTGCCGCTCGCGTGCAAGCCCTCTCGGCGTCGACCCGGTTTGCGATAAGCCGATACGACGATCACTTCGCGCGCGTGAAAGTGGAGCGCCGCGCGCACCACCAACTGCAGCGTTCGCCGATCCAGGTGGGATGTGGCGCGTACTTTCACATCGCGGCTATCGCACAGGAGTTCGTCGAGTTTGCTCGCCTCGACCTCGTTCACGCGGCCTTCGGCGTCGTAGAGCGCGATGCTGGCGCTTTCTCGGGTATTTTGGTTGTCGAAGCGAATCGCGGGAAGAATCGGAAAAGCCGCGCCGGTGGCGTGGATCGTGGGCTTAGTCTCGAAGTGCGCGACGGTCGCGCCGGCATTCACACTGACCGCCGGTCGAGCCGCGGGCATGGCGGTGCGCGCGTTTGCCGCGCCGTGATGCGCGAACGCGAGCGTGCCGCCAATGCCGAGCAACCCCGCTCCTACGCACGAGACTAAGCGAAGCCGTCCGAGCACGAAGCGAATCTAAGCACGTCGCACTCGGCGGAGCACAATCTCATGCCGCTCGATGCGATGGATCTAGCCGGTTTTCGCCGGTTTTCGCCGCGCGCGCGGCACCGGCTCGAGATCGCGCACAGCAGGCCCAGCTAAAACTTTGCCGTAGCAATCAAAGCGCGAGCCGTGACACGGGCAATCCCAAGATTTCTCCGCGGAGTTCCAAGCCACCACCCCGCCGAGATGCGGACAACTCGCGGAGAACTCGTGCGGAAGGCCCGCGACATCGACGTACACCGCTACGCGCGCGAGCCCACGCCGAACCACCGCGCCTTCGCCGCGCGGAATGTCTTCGAGCCGGCGCGCATCCGACGGTCCGAGCCAATCGGTGTATTGACCCGCGACATTGAGATTCTCGCGCACGAAACGCCCGATCGCCTCGAGCGACGACGGTTTGCGCGCCGGATCGTAGAGCTCGGAAAACGGATTCTTTGCGCCCGAAATCGCGTCGGCGATCAGCTCGGCCCCGAGCCCGCTGTAACTCATGCCGTTGCCCGAGAAGCCGGTCGCGATGAACACGCGCTCTTGGCCGGGATTTTTTCCGATGAAACCGAGGCCGTCGCTGGTCTCGATCACCTGGCCTGACCAGCGACCCACGATCGGGCCGGCATGGAGAAAGCGGGAGCGCAGCCAATCTTCCAAGTGTTGCCAGCGTCGTTCACTATCAGCGTCTTGCCCGACGCGATGATCTTCGCCGCCGACGATCAATACGGGACGGCCGCTCGCGACGTCGATCGCCGTGCGCACGTAGTGATAAGGATCCTCGAGATCCCAAGCCAACGCCGGCACGAGCTCGGGAACCGAAGCAGCGATCGCGTAACTGCGATACGCAGCTTGCTTCGAATGCATCGCAACGATGTCGTTGATCGGCGTGTTGGTGGCGACGACGACGTAGCTCGCACGGATCTGGTGCCCGTCACTCGTCAGCACTCCGATTTGATCACTGGCGCTCACGGGATCGAAATCTTCGACGCTAACCGGCGCGAACAGTGGCACATCCTGCTCTTCGAGCGCGCGCCGCACGCCAGCCGTGAAGGCCAGCGGATCGAACTCGGCTTGATGTGGCACGTGCAGCGCTGGACCTTCGCCGATGCCGAAGGGATCACGTCGCACGAGCTCACAGCTGATGCCAGCGTCGGTCGCCGCCTGGAGCTCGCGACCGAGTAGCTCGGCCTGCGCCTCGTCGTTGGCGCACAAGAAGCCGCTCACGCGCCGAAAATCGCATTCGATGCCATACGCATTGGTGATTCGCTCGAGGTGAGCGATGCCGCGCATGTGGCTGGTCGCAACGAGCCGCGCCGCTTCGGCGCCGTGCATGCTCGAGAGCGCGAAGTAACGGGTATCGAGCATCGTCGTGAGGTGCGCGGTCGTCGCCTCCGTGGCACCCGCAGCGACGTCTTCACGTTCCAGCACGACCACCGAGTGTCCGCGCTCGCTCAGTTCCAGTGCCGCGAGCAAGCCGGCCATGCCCGCGCCGATCACGCACACGTCCACCACCTGATCGCGTTCGAGTTTGTTCTTGCTGCCGGCGCTCAGCGAACCCAAAGCAGCTTGAAACGGCGAGCGATGCGAGCTCATGAGCGTACTCCCACGCGAAGCGACATGGGACGGCGTTCGCTCTCCGCGATATCGTCGTCATCGGCCCGAGGTTCGAAGGTGTCTTGATCGTTCGCCGCGCGCGCGCTTGCTTCGCTCAGCGGGCCACTTTCCATGCCGAATTGATCGAGATCGAACTGCTCGAAGGTGCCGCCGAAGGGTGACAATGCGTCGGTCGCGCGCGCCAAAAAATGCGCGCCGAGATCTTCCGGCGCGACGGAATCATGCACCGATTCTCGCGCGAGCTGTTGGTCGCTTTCAAATTCGAGATCGAGCTCCAGAAATTCCGGGCTACGTTCGGAGAGTGGCCCGACGTCGGAAGGTGCAGCGCTCAGCCGTTCAACCGGCTCCGGCTCGCGTGGCTCCGGCAAACCCGCCTCGCGCAACGTGCTCGGCACCGGTTCCGATGATTCTCGTTTGCCCCGCAAGACTGCAAAGGCAGCAAAGCCGAGCATGGCCACGCCACCACTCAACCAGGGAATTGCAACGCTTCGGATGGCCACGATCGATCGCTCCTCTCGGTTTTCGTCTCTACCAATCACGATGCAAGGCGTAGGCCGCGGCACTCTGGGTCACAACGAAACGAGGCCAGACGCGAAGGATCACGTGCGGTCACTGAGCGCACCACTTACATCACCTGTTACATCACCTGCGCCGCAAAACGCGACACTGCGCCATTCGATCACAAGCGCGTCGACCCGCCCTCGGAACCCGGCGTGACGGAAATGCGTTTTGTCGCGCGAGAGAAGCGCGAAAACCAGGAAAATTTGCGGCGGTGCGTGCGGCTTCGTCGAGCTGGACCACATGTTGCTTAGCAGGTTGGCGCAATGCCGGTGCCGTTCCCGATCGAAGCGACTGGCGAAGATCGCACTGCGACCTGCCTCGCGTTTCCCGAGAGCGCGCTAACCGCGCCGATCACGCGCCATCAACCGGGTTCGATCCTGGCGGAGAAATATCGGCTGGAGGCGCTGCTCGGCGAAGGCGGCATGGGGGCGGTTTGGCGCGCCTCGAATTTGCTCCTCGAGCTGCCCGTCGCAATCAAATTGATCCGCGCGGATCTGGATCGCAACGCGCTGCGCGCGCGGCTTCAGCTCGAGGCGCGCTCGGTCGCCAAGGTCGGTCACCCGGCGATCGTGCGCGTCTACGATGTCAGCGAGACCGAACAGGGCGACCCTTTCATCGTGATGGAGCTGCTCCACGGCGAGACGCTCGCTCAAATGCTGACCCGCGGTCGCCTCTCTTCTGTGCGCGCCGTGCAACTCCTCTTACCAATCATCGATGCTTGCGCCTGCGCTCACGCGCGCGGCATCGTGCATCGCGA
>DASYCL010000703.1:0-4709 GCA_036500245.1 Polyangiaceae bacterium
GAGCGCTCGTGGACAGCTTCCTCAATTCCGTCCAAACCGCGCTCCGTGAGGGATTTCGCATGAACCCTCGTGCGGGCAAATCATACTTGCGAGCCACGACGGACATGTACGGGGACGTAACGGCGCTCGTCACGTTCCAGAACGCGCGCATGCGCGGCCGCATCGTGGTGAGCGGCGACCGAGAGCACTTGGACGTCATTTGGCGCCGCGTGTTTCCGCGGCGCTCGCTGTCCCAACGCGCTACAGAGCTCCAGGATCTCGTCGGCGAAATGGCAAATCAGATCCTGGGCCCTTTCAAGGCCACACTCGAGCACCAATCCGATCCGATTCGACTGTCTCCACCGATGCACGCGCTCGGCGTTCAGACGTCATTGCGCTTTCGTGAGCGGCGCCCCGGCCTCGTCATCGAGCTCAACGACTTCAGCCACTGCTTGTTCGTCGAGCTTGCGTTCGATCTCGACGCGCTACGTCCCCCCTCCGGCGCGCAGGGAGGCGAGGCCGAGCGCATCGGCAATGCGGGCGAGATGGTGTTCTTCTGAACGGCGAAAAGCGCTCATCCGAGAGCGCGCGCGCATCGCGCCGCCCGTGGCAGCGCGACCGCTACGGAAGGAGCTCGAGCTGGTGAATGCCGATGCCGAAACCGGTGGTGGTGCTCACGCCGACCGTGAAGTGGATCTCATCAGCGTGCGCCAAACCTTGAAAGCCCGGGTCTGGTGTGAAGCTGCTGAACGCGATCGTCGCCACTGATTCGACGCCGCTCGGTGCAATCCCAGCAGTGCTCGAGTAGGTATAGCTCTGGCCGTTGGTGGCTTTCACGCGCACGTACAAGGTCGATTCGCTCTCATACGTGACGCGAATGCCCGAGAAACGCGAGAGATCGTAGGTGCCGGGCGCGAGGATCACGCCGATGCCGATAGCCGTGCACGTTGGGCAATAGCCGGTGAGGAAGACGCCGCAGCTTTGGTCATGCCAACTGATACTCGGCGGCGCTCCGACCTTGAACGTCTGCGGTGTGGATGAAAGATCGTACCAAGCGCCTTTTCTGCCGTCGACCTCGATGATGTTCGCGTTGCAGTCGGAGAAATTGTCGACCAAGTAGATGCTGGGCGCGCCGCCGCTGCCCGCGTTGCCCGCACCGCTACTGCTCGATCCCGCAGCGCTCGTGCCGCCGCTCGCGCTGCCGCCATTCGAAGTTCCAGCGTTCGCGCTGCCGCCATTCGAAGTCCCAGCATTCGCGCTGCCGCCATTCGAAGTCCCAGCGTTCGCGCTGCCGCCATTCGAAGTTCCGGCGTTCGCGCCGCCACCGCTCGAAGTTCCGGCGTTCGCGCCGCCACCGTTTTCGGAGCCAGCGCCCGTTGCGCCAGCGCTGTCCGTGCCGCCGCTCACGGCACCTCCGTCGCTCGTCGAGCCGGTGCTACCGCCGCCACTCGCTCCGGCGTTGTCGGTGTTGTTCGTGCTGGCGTTGCCAGCGGTTGAAGCGCCGCTCGACCCGCTCGACCCGCCCGCGCCGAGATCGACGCAGAGCATCGAGCGGCAAGAGAGCGCGCCGTTGCAGGTCGCATTCGGATAGCAGTGGCAGCCTTCGTCGCCCAAATTGCAATCGGTACCCTGCGAAGGCGCGCCGCCGCTGGCACTCAGTGCCGGAGCTGCTGGGCTACCGCATGCCGCTGCGAGCACGAGCGAAACCCCGCACCAAACCCCGAGTCTTGTCATTGTGCCATCCCTTAGTTCAAGCCGCCGAATACCCAATCGGACAACCGTACCCACGATTAACTGGGACGCCAAGCGAAGTTCAGATTCGGAATCTAGAATCGGTGTGAGTGAATCACACCTTTCGAGAGGGAATTCACCCCGCGCTGGAACCGCTCTTCCACGCCGTCACGCTCTCTACGCTCAAGTCTTCGGCGGGGGTGGGGGCAGCAGCGAGGCGAGCGTAATGCCAAGCTCTCCTTCGATGCTCGCGATTTTGTCGCGCGCGTCGTCAAAGCCGTCTTTGCCGAAGGTTTTGTGCTCGATCTCTTCGAACATCTCAGCCATGTCACTCAGTTGTTTCTTCGACAGCGCCTTCTTCCACGCTTGAAACACAATGGTGTCTTCTTGTGCGGCGTGCTCTTCGTACATGCGCGCGAAGCCTTCGAGCGCGCTCGCCAGTGCTTCGGCGTTGGCGCTCACGATCCCGGGCTTCGTGCTGGAAAGTACGTAATCCGTGATCTCGCGACCGCGTTGATGCTGCGCGAGCAACGGATCGATCAAGCTTGCTGCCGCGCCGCCGGCTTTTTTGACGGCCGGAAATAGGTGGCCTTCTTCGAGCAGCTTCTCGTGATAGTTCTCGCCGAAGCTCTGCATCAAGAGCGCGGCTTGCTGCAGTGCAGCTGGCGGCACCGCGGCCGCGTTCACGCGCAGTCGCGGCGCAGCTTCGCGGTACACCACCAAAATGCGGCGAATCACGCCGTGTTCGCGCATCAGATCTTCGACCGCGCTCACGTCCCCGGCGTCGGCCTCGTCTTTTTCAGCCTTGCAAGCGGCGAGCGCGAGGCTCATGCCGGCGAATGTTAGAAAGCCGCGACGCTGTTCGAGTTGGTCCATGGATCCTCCGCGCTGAGAGCTCAGCCTGAAGGATTGCGCGCGTTGCCCGCCGAGTAAAGGTGTGCGAGAAGGGTGAAAATCCCCGACGGCGCGAGGCGACAAACTTGCCGCTACGGATTCACCATGCGCGGCGCTGTGTGAGCTTGTGCATCGGCGATCGCGTAGTCCATGCGTTTCGTCACTTTGCCGGTGTTGTCGAACAGCAAGAGCATGCTCGATTGCGCCGGGATCGTGCTCGAATACTCGGCTGCGAGCGCGGCATCGATGTCCACGGTCACCGCTTTGGCTTGCATCAATTGGCCGTTATCGAGGCGCACACCGAATTCATAGTTTTGATCGGTCGATTCGTTGAGCAGCAAAACCGACACGCGCGTGCCATCCCCCGCGGCGACCGCTCGCAAGAGCGGCTGTGTCGATTTCGCCGGCGCGAAGCGACCCGTGAAGTTCTGCGCCAGGAACTGTAGATGATAGTAAGACGAGCGCGGCTTCGCACTGTTGACCGGACCGTCGAGGTAGCCGAGATCGGTCAGGCCTTCGTCGCCGTTGCTCTCGTGGATGCTCCACGGATCCATCGTGACCGCGCTGTTCGCCATGCCCACGCCGAACACCTCGGCGAAGAACTGTCCGTTCAAGAACGAGTTCACGCCGAACGAGCCGACCGAGTTATCACCCGGATTGTTGTAGGTCATGTTGAATTCGGTGAGCCCCCACTTCAGCGCGTGCGAACCGGTGCGGCCGTTCTTTTGGTTTGCCGAGTTCATCGCGGCGAGCAATTGAGTGACTGAGCCCCCGATACCCGCCGCCGCGCCGACGGCTTGATCGCGCGTGTAGTTCGCGCCGAAGGGGTAAGCGTGAAAGCTCACGCCGTCGATGTAGTAGTTGCCGTTCGCGTCTTTGCCGGTGATGTCGTTGGCGCCGCCGAGCATGGGACCGAGGTACTCAACGTGGTAGTAGGCGGTTTCAGGCGCGAAGATTTGAATCGTCGGATCCGCTTCTTTCATGGCCGAGCCGAGCGTCATGATCAAGTTCGCGGTGTCACTCACGCTCATCAGGTCCTCGTTCGCGTCGATGTCTGGCTCGTTGTTGATCGACCAATAAACGACGTGCAAGGCTTGCTGGTTGTTCACGAAATCGACCAGTTGCTTCGCTCGCGTCGCATCGAAGAACCGAGAGACCTGCAAATACGGCTCCGCGCCGATCTTACGAATCGCCGTAGCGACATCGGCGAAGCGTTGATTCGTCGGCTGTTCTTTGTCCGCCCCGGCACCGCCGAAGCGAATCAGTTTCACCCCGCTCGCTTGCACAGTTGGCCACAACGCTTCGGTGTCGCTTTCGCCCCAATAGTTGATGCCAATGAGATGCGGATCGAGCGGGGCGCCCGAGCCAATCGCGCTGGTGGGCGTGCCGCCGGTGCCCGCCGTACCGCTGCCGGCATTGCCGCCGTTTCCCGCCGAGCTCGTGCCGCCGCCCGACGCGCCACTCGCGCCGCCACTGCCCGCACTCGAGCTCGCGCCGGCGTTGCCTCCAGAGCTCACGCCGGAGCCCGCGCTTCCGCTCGCTCCGACGTTGCCGGCAGTGTTCGCGCTGCCGGCGGCGCCGCTTGGCGCAGCGCCACCGCTGCTACCACACGCTGTGAACAGCGCGATCGAGAAACCGAACAACGAGCGAGCGTGTAGTCGGAAGGTCATGGCATTCTCCAAGCTTGTTGAGTGAAGGCGAGCGAGGCCCAGTGTGCGCAATCTGCCGTCGCGATCACAAAGTCGAACAGCTCCTGGTGTAGCGCAAAACCCAGAGTGCGGCGGTTACTCTTTCTCCGCTATCGAAGCTTGCGCGCGTGGGTTCGCGCAAGTTTCGTGTCTCGACGCGCAGCGATTGATCGCCGCAATTTGCGGCTGATTCAGGTCCGGGCCGTGCGCACGAAAGCGAAACGGCGCGTCAAAGACGCGCCGTTCGTGAATCTAGAACGAGTTGTCGGTCGAGGACTAGAGCGGCGGCCCGGAGCTCCGTTTCCGGGTTGTCGTACGTCGAGACAGAAAGAGTACTGAGGATAGCCGTGCCGCGCTGAGTACTAGCCGCCGGACATGCCGCTCTTCTGCGTGAGCTGGGACGGGCAAGTCACCTGC
>DASYCL010000704.1:0-3246 GCA_036500245.1 Polyangiaceae bacterium
ACGCGCCGCATTTCGCCGCCAACTGCGCGCGCAAGCGCGCGCGCAAGCGTGGTCTTGCCAACACCCGGAACGTCCTCGATCAGGATGTGACCACGTGCGAGGAGCGCGATCAGCGCGAGCTCGACGACTTCGGGCTTGCCCTCGAGCGCGCCTTCTACGGCGCGCCGCAACTCGAGCAGATGCTCAAGACGTTGAGCGGGCATCGCAAGCGCGGAAGAACTCATACGAAAGCCATGTTAGCATGCGACGGCTGCCGCCTGGGTCAAGCCAAAACTTTAGTACAATCGCTGACTTTGATGACGAAACTCGCGCTGGTGACCCGGAGATCGCGGTTTTTTTATCGGCGCCCGGCGCGTGCCGTGCGTCGCTTCGGAGTGATCTCGAAATGAGCTCAACATGATTGACCATGTCGAGGTTCGTGCGGTTACTAGACTATTCGGCGCAACTCCGGCTCTGCGCGCGGTCGATGCGCGATTCGAAGCCGGCACGATCACGTTTCTCGAGGGACCAAACGGCGCTGGCAAGAGCACGCTTTTGGCGGTGATTGGCACGGTGCTCACGCCGACATCGGGGGACGTTGTCTATTCCCCGCTGGGTTTCACGCTCACTCGGGTTCGACGCCACATCGGTTGGGTCGCTCACGACTCGCTTTGCTATCGCGAGCTGAGCGCACGTCAAAACGTGGAGCTTGCAGCGCGCGTGTACGGAGTGGAAGTAGCGAGTGCCTGGGATCGGGTCGCGGCGCGTGTTGGCGCGGATACGCTAGCGACACGGCGAGTCGGCACGCTGTCGCGCGGGCAGCGTCAACGAGTTGCGCTAGCGCGCGCCTTGGTTCACGAGCCCGGACTAATTTTGCTCGACGAGCCGTGGTCGGGATTGGATCGCTCGAGTGCGGAACACCTCCAGCGGGCGCTGCTCGAGGAACGCGAGCGTGGTGCAATCGTGATCGTCGTCAATCACACGGAAGGATTGGCCGAGAAACTAGGAGCGCGTTGTGTTCGCCTCGAAAGCGGACGCATCGTTCGGAGCTAGCGCGCGCCGTTCGAATCGAGCAGCCGCACAGCGAGATCTCGTACGCCGCTGTCGTCGTCTCGAGCGAGAACGGCACTCGTTCTCGCGATGCCGAGTAGCTCGAGTTCGCCTGCGTTCGTGCCGGTGCTGAGATCGGGCGTTCGAGCCGCACAAAGCACCAAGTGATCGGGGCTGCGACCGCGCGCACGCATCGTGCTCAAAGTCGCCGTGACTTCGTGCAGGACCCCGAGCGAATCGGAAGCAACCAGCAGCCAAATGGCTGGGTCGAGCTCGCGCGCTAAATCGAAGTTCGTAGCTGTTTCCGAAATCGGCGAGAACACGCCGCCGGCCGTTTCAACCATCAGCCAATTAGCCCTATGTGGCAACGCATATGTGGTCATAGTCATACTACGCTCGCGTTCGCTGACCCACGTGGTGATAGCGTCGAGCGTGATTTCGACTTTGGCCTCTCGAGCGGCTCGATGTGGCGAGATCGCGAGGGGCAGCGCGTAAAGCGGAGCGTTCAGGGAGACGCCGTCTGCGCAACAGGCCGTCGCGAGCGCATATGCATCCGATCCGATAGCTGGCGAGCCATTAATCAGCTCGATCCCACTCTCGACCGGCTTGATGCCGGCGCAGGATTCCCCCATTGCCGATAGCTCACGGAGCAACGCGACGCTAACCCGCGTTTTCCCGACTCCGGTCCCGCATCCAAGCACGATTACGCGCACGCTGACTCCGTTGCGACCGCCAAGCGCTGGATATCCGCGCCCGAGAAGGTTGCCTTCACCGTGAGGCGAATACGCGCTGAACCCTGCGCAACGGTCGGCGGTCGGATCGCTTGCGCCAAAATACCGGAGCGGCGTAGTCGATCAGCGGCGCGCAGCGCTCGCTCGTTGTCGCGGACGAGCACAGAGATAATCGGACCAAAGGATTCCGGAATTAGCTCGAGGCCGCGCTCCGAAAGGGATTGGCGCAGACGCGAGGCATTCTCGGTGAGCGCGGCTCGGCGGTCGTCCGCTTGGCGAACCGAGCGCACCTGGTGCTCCGTCACAACGCAGTGACTCGGCGAGAGCGCCGTCGAAAAGACGAAGCTGCGCGCTCGGTTCCAAAGGTAAGCCCGAACCAACGGCGAGCTTGCGACGAAGCCGCCGTGCGTTCCAACAGACTTTCCCAGCGCGCCAATCAAAACATCGGGCTTGATGCCGTGCTCGGCGCAACGTCCGGCGCCCTGCAGGCCGAAAACGCCGAGGGAATGAGCCTCGTCAACAACCAAGCAGGCGTCTTCCGAATCGCACAGGGCTCGGAGTGCAGTGAGGTTCGGCCCATCACCGTCCATGCTGAAGTAGGCCTCGCTGACAACGATGCAAGCAGCAGCTCGACGACTCTCGGCCAGCGCGGCCTCCAACCGCGCCAGGTCTAAGTGAGGAACGACATGCGTATTCGCGCGGGCCAACCTGCAGCCATCGATCAGCGAGGCGTGATTCGCAGCGTCAGAGAACACGACCGCCCCTTCGATGCCTAAGGCCGAGATCAAGCCTAGGTTAGCGGCGTACGTGGAAGAGAAGAGCAGTGCTGATTCGAAGCCGGTCCAGTCAGCGAGCGCGAGCTCTAGTCGGAGGTGCTCCGGCGCAGTGCCCTGGACAAGTCGCGAAGCGCCTGCGCCCGAGGCGGCTGTTTCACGTGAAACATGCACCCCGCCGAACCCCAAGTAATCATTTGATGAAGCGTCGAGCAACGGCATCCCCTGAGCGCCGGCATGTGCCGCCGTTGCCGCGCGCGCGGCCCCGTCGTCAGGTTCGCGGAATAGATGCTGGGCTTTGAGCTGGGCGACGGCATCGACTAACAGCGCTTCGAATCGCACGAGTGCCGTAATAGCACTGTTGACTCGGGTGGTCCGTGTGAGCACACGAAGCCCGCGCTGCCTTTGCGGTTCCGAAAAGCAGCAGGCTTTGAAATCTGTAACTGGCCCAGGTGCGGGTCTCTGTTTGATTGGCAGTTGGCAATGCCGGTCTGCAATAGACAACAGAGAAACGGCGGCCCGCGTCGTAGGGCACCACTCGAGATCGCGGTGCCGCGGAATCTAGCGGAGCCGATCGGACAAGCTTTTCCTTCGCTATTGCGGAAAATGAGCGTCGAGTCCAAAAACGGATCTGCTCGAGCAGACTTCTGCGTCGCGAGTAGGCCGAGCCAGCACTGCGTTCACGGAGCGCACGCGCACGCGCACGCGCACGC
>DASYCL010000705.1:0-10507 GCA_036500245.1 Polyangiaceae bacterium
AGTGATCATCACGATGGGCGCAAAAGAGGGCATGAGCCACCTGTGCCTCGCGATCCTCGATCGCGGCGATGTCGTGGTGGTGCCCGATCCTTGTTATCCGATTCACGCGTATGCGCCGCAAATCGCGGGCGCGAGCGTCGAATATTATCCGGCCACGACCGAGATCGCTCCGGCCCAGGCGATCGCCGACACGATCGCGCGCGTGGAAAAACGCGGTCAGCGCGTGAAGCTCGTGATCGCGAATTATCCGCAAAATCCCACCGGCCAGGTGATCGCGCCGGAAGAGCTCGCCGAGCTCCTGCGTGTGGTTCAAAAATCAGGCGCGATGCTCTTGCACGATTTGGCGTACGCGGATTTCGATTTTTCGCGGCGATTCGCGCCCAGCATTTTCGGCTGCGGCGTCGATCGCGAAGTCGTCAAAAGCTTTGCGGTCGAAGTGTTTTCGATGTCGAAGAGCTACAACATGCCGGGCTGGCGCATCGCGTACATGGTCGGCAACGAGCGCATGGTCGGCGCACTCGCGCACATGAAGACGTACCTCGACTACGGCACGTTCGCGCCGCTGCAGCTGGCTTCGGCCTGGGCGCTCGAACACGGCGACCAGTTCACGGACGCGATTCGCGATTTGTACATGCGTCGCGCCACGGCGCTGGTGACCGGTTTGCGCGCCGCGGGCTTTCCGAACTTGGCCGAGCCGAGCGGCACCATGTTCGTCTGGGCGAAGATCCCGCCGGCTTTCGCCGGCAAAAAGTCGCTTGCGGCGACCACCGAGCTGATCGAATCCGCGCACGTCGCGGTCTCGCCCGGCGTCGGTTTCGGGCCGGGTGGGGACGATTTTCTGCGCTTCGCGCTGATTGAAGATCCGCCGCGCGTGAACGAGGCGTGCGCGCGGATCGCGCGGTTTTTCAAGACGAAGATTTGAGCGCGCGCTCTGGGCCGTGCAGAGCGGCTTTGCCCAAGCTCATTTCGTCGCGGTGATGGTGGTTACGTTGCCGTCCGGATCCGTAGTCTGAAGCGTGAGCTGGTTGCCCATGACGCAATAAGGGTCAGTCTCGCTCGGCGCGCCCGTGGTTTGGATGGTGAGTGAGGTGCCGGAAATTTGGTAGCTGCTGCTCGCGTTGTCCGACGTCGTTACTTTGGCCGAGCAAGAGCAGGCGCCGCCAGAAAACGAGCAATTGACGTCAGTCGCGTTCGGTTGCACGGCGAGATCTGCTTTTGCGGTGTCGCACTGGGCCTGTGTGCTGATGCAGCCGGTCGGATAGGTGGTCGATTCCGTGATGGCGATGTTGACAGTTTGCGTCTCCGTGCCGTCCGAATCGAACGCAATCGTCCCGCTAGCGCTGTCGAGGCTGGCGTGGACCACGACATTGCCGCAGGATTCCGGCTCGGTGACATCCGAAGGGGGAAAGCACACGTTGGAGATGGCCCACGTGCCTGTCACGTCGCCTCCGCAGGCGCCGACCGCGGAACATGTTCCGGCAGCACTGGCGGAGCCGCTGCAGCCCAATAGAAGCGCGGCCAGCAACACGACCTTGGATTCACTCAACACGATTGCCCTCCTCAGACCTCGACCGTATCAAGTGCGCTCGCTCCGCGCAACGGCCCCTTGCGACGGCAAGCAGTCCCACCTGGCTTGCAGCGCGACGGCTACACGTCACCGACTGCCGGCGAAAGCCGCCGCCATATGCGCGACCACAAGTGTGGTAGCGGTTCCAGTTTGCTTTTCTAATAGGCTTGACAAGCCAAGCGCAGTCACACAACCTTTCCCGCAGTCGGCTGGATACAGCCAATCTAGGGCAAGGGAGATCTCTAATGATGCGCAGGAATTTGTTGGGGTTTGGGCTTTTCGCGCTGTGTAGCTGCAGTAGCTCGCATGAGCCAGGCGATGTTTCGTCTACGAAGCCAGGCGTCCCAGAGGCGTCGAACTTGGTTTCGCAAACAGGGGCTGGCGCAGTGCAATTGCGTCAAGCGAGCACTGCTCGGCTGTTGGCGACGATGCGCGCGCCGCAAACCATTTCGGCGGATGCGAAAGTAACGCTCGCTTCGGTTTTTGAGACGCTCAACTCATCTCGCGTTGCAAAAGCCATGGCGGATGCGAAAGTCGATCCGTCGACAACGCCATTCGAGCACGCGCTGATCGATTTGCATCCAACAGTGCTTCGGATGGCACAGTTGTCTCGAGTCACTCAACGCACTGCGAGCGAAGAAGACGAGCTCCAGTCGCTCACGCGACGGGTAAAAAATAGCCCCGCAGCTCAGCGGCTGGCGGAGTTGACGAGTTCCTCGCCCATGACGTGCGTCGACTTCGAGCAGGCGGTCACGAATCAGTGGGCGAGGGCGGCGGCGGAGGTTCCCGCGCTCGCAGCGGGCATTGCCACGCTGCGGCAAAGTTGCGCGGGAGGCGCGCTCGTCCTCGAAGGCCTGTGGTCCGGCTTTGCTTCTCCCGACTGGCACTCTCGCATAGTGCTCGGTGACGAAGAGCTTCCGCGCAGCGAAGAGACAGGCAAGATCCTGGCAGGGTTCGGCGGTGTGGTGGCAATCGTCGCTGGCGTTGCCATCGGCGTTGCGGTGCCAGGCGGACAAGTCATCGGTGCCTTCCTAGTCAGCGTCGGAATCGGTGGAGTTAGCTATGCCCTAACCGGCAAAGGCTACGTCGGTGTGCAATGTGAGTTCGACGACGACCCAGAGAAATGCAAGAGCACGAACGGCTCGTTGACCATTGGCGCGAATGGCTGTTTGAGTGGCGCCGACGCTTGCACCACGGCCTCACAATGCCCGGATACGGGCTCGATGTGCAGCTATGGTTGCTGCGAAGCATTCTCATCGGGTCTCGCGGAGCAAATGAACGGGCTGTCGACCTATGGAGTCTTTCTGGAGCTCCCGGCCGGGGTTCTGCCAAATCAGGTGGCGGTGTGGGCCTCGCGAAGCGCGAAAATCAACGACCGAGCAGAGGTACTGAACGCCGTTGGGAACGGCGCTCCGGTAATTACGACCACGCAAGCTAGCTCCGCGGCCTTGGGTGTGGATACGTTCGTCGGTAAGTTGATCTCGGACGGGACGGCAACTCTACGGGATCGCGCTCACATTAACGGCGATCTCACCGTCTCGGGGGCTGTCTCTTACAACAACGTCAACACCGTAGTCGTCGATGGGACTACGGCGCTCGGTGCGGCCGCTGCTAGCGCGCAACTTCCGCCAACTCGCTTGGTCTGGTTGACGACATTCAAGGACTCTGGGCTCAGCGCGGTTTCGCTAGAACCTGACCAAACGCTGACCCTTGCGCCGGGTGATTACGGAAGCGTGACCGTGAAACCCCGGGCTCACCTCGTGCTCCAACCGGGGCAATACCACCTCAACGGTTTGTCCATGGACGCGACCTCCTTTCTCGACGTACCGGCGAACCTGCTCACGAAGCTCGACATCAGGAACACGCTCAGCATGAGCGGCACTGTCGAGCAAGCAGGGAATGCCCAAACGTTGATGATCACTTTCGTCGGGGCAAGCGCCTTTGTCACGGGGGGCTTTGCTGGCACCCTCGTCGCCCCGTACGCCTCGCTCAACCTTCACGTGACGGACATCCAGATGAGAGGCTCGGTTTGGGGGATGGACGTCGAACTTTACGAGGGCGGCGAAGTTCGACTCGCGAATACCTCCGTGTGGGATCTCGTGACCAACGATCTCGGCGGCTGAAGGTGCGACTGACGCTCCGCGACGGCTTCGGACTGGCAGCGCCGACGATCATCATCGCCGGCCTGCTGTTCCATTCATCTGAAGCCGCGGCTGCGACGGCGGCGGCGATTTGGGTCGTCGAACCGGGAGCGCGACTCCCGCAGTGGTTCGGGCACGCTCTGCTCTGTTTCGACGACCGAGATTCTTTCGAAGGCGATTGTTACAACTTGGGAGCGCTGTCAACGCCGTCGGGCGCGCTCCCAGTCGCATTCTTGCGCGGGACAGCCGAGTATCACACTGAGCTTTTGCCCGCGGTGCGGGTGAGTGCGCGCTATCGGGCCGAGCATCGCCGCATCCAGCGGGTGCCCATCCTAGTCACGCCGAACGAAGCAACGCAGCTTCGGGCCTTCGTCGAGCACACTTTTTCCAACGCACCACCGTACGTCTACGACGCGTTCCGCGACAATTGCACGACGCGCATCGTGCTGGCACTTCGCGAAACGTTGGGTACAAGTTGGGCAAGTCGCATTGGGCTTCCAGTCAGAACGGGATCGAACCAGCGCCGTGAGCTCGACCTCGAGCTAAACCGCGGATCCGTGTCGAAAGCCGCACTCGCCTTACTGAGCGACTTGATGCTTGGCGGGATCGACTCGCCGAGCAGTCCATTCCTGCCGTCACAGTTGTCGCCTCTTTCCGCGTTGCCGACCGCTCTGCACACGACCCTGTGGAGGGCGTGTTTCGCGCTGGTCCCGTTATTGCTCGGTGGCGCGGGGCGCGTCGGGCGAACCGCCGTGGCCTGCGCGATGAGCGCCGCAGCTGTTGCAGTCTGGACCGCACGCTGGCTCGGAGGCATGCCCGAGATGACGGCGAGCCACGGCTGGTTGATCCTATGCCCTTTGGACGCATGCCTGCTTTGGCGTGGCCGATGGCTGTCCGCGTATTGTTTCATCCGGTTAGCGACGGTGTTGGCTGTTGTATCAATGTCACTCATTGGCGTCATCGCAGAGCCGCTGGTTTTGCCTGGCTTTGCTGTCGCTGTGGCGCTGATGAGTCAGTGGATGCTCGCCGTTCGTTTCCTCGCGCCGACCGCATCGGTAAGTTCATGAGAAGGAGTTCTCGAATAGTGATGATTAGGCAAGCAGTTCTAGCGGGTGTCTTTTTTGTCTCCTTGCTCTTGTCCGGAACGGCGATGGCACAAAGCAATATGAGCCAAGCCAGCGCAACAGCAGACACCGCGCCGGCATCACCGGCGGTGTCGGGATATTTGCGTCCTTATTTGGGTTGGGGCTCCGATATTTTAACGGCTCCTGAAGACGCGGTATCATCTTATCGCTTTGGTCTTGGCTTAGCCAGTGGCGTCAATCTTTCGAAGCTGACGCTCGGAGTAGATTTCAATTATTTCCTGGGTACAGCGATCGACGGAACAGTCGAGAACGATCCGAGCGTGAACGGGTCGGGCAGAGTCAATGCGTTTCGTCTCGCCGCGGATATCGGCTATTCGTTCGATCTAACAGCGGTCACGCTCCGTCCGCACGTGCTGGCGGGCGTGGAGTGGCGAAGAATCAGCATCGGAGACTTCAGCCAAGTGGAGCGTGACCCAGTTTGGTCGCCTGCCATGCTAGCGCTCGTGCCCCTACGTAAGGACGGTCGTTTCGCCGCGGGGGTAGACGCTCGCTTCAACTTGGTCCTGATAGACGGGACATTCTATTCACAGCTGTCGGGCTTTCTTGCAGTCGAGAGCCGTTTTTGATCCTGGTATCGCGTGCTTGCCCGAATCTCTCGGATCGGTGTGTACCTGTTCCTCGTGGCAGGAGCCTGCGAGGCGCGACACACGAGTGAGGGCGGAGAGCGCGCTCGCACCGGGGCGCTAAATCGTCCCACGGAATCGCCGACGGCTGCGGTGGATACGCTGCCTCCTGAGCTAGTTCGAGCTGTCGTCGAAGTGAGGGCGACGAATGAGGGCCATCGCTCGCGTTGCCAGGGTGTTGCTTTGACGGGCCTCAGCGTCGCAACGGCGAAGCACTGCGTAACCGGTGCGCTCCAGGTCCGACTTTGGAACAGTGAGGAATGGGTGAGCGTGCGATCGAGTAAGGCGCATTCGCAGCTCGATTTAGCCGTTCTCACTCTTTCCGGCACGTTGCCAATAACTCGCTTCCCGAGCACCGTGCCCGATTGCCGAGCGGGTAGGTCGGCGATCGCGCTTTGCTACGCCGGTCTCGGTGCGCCAACTACCGAGCTCAAGTCCACGTTTCTTGAATTCACGTGTTCGGCTCGTGGGTGCTTTAGCGCTGAATTGGTGCTCCCGCCCGGTGCATCGGGATGCCCATTGTTCGACCCGGTACTCGGTTCGTTAGTCGGCATCGGAGTCGCCTCGCTCAAGGACTCGAGCCGAGTAGTATGCCTCACGAACGGCGCCCTAGCAGAGCTCGAGCAATGACCCAATGCGCTCCGTTAGCTCGTCGATTCGAGCACGCGGTGAATCGCGTCCGGCACGATGCCGTAGCCTTCGGCGGCCGCGAGCAGCCGCGCGTTGTCCGGCAATTCGGTCAAAAATTGGCGCGCGTAGGGCGTGCCGACCAAGCCATGTAGGCGGCGCACGAGCGAGGGCATGCCGCGCGCGATCGCGTCGCGCGCTCCGTCTTCGCTGCCGGTCGCGACGTAGGCGGCGTGTAGGGCCAAGTACACCGCGGATTCATTGAGCAAGCTCGGCGCGCCCTGATCGAGCAAGTCCGCGGCTTCACGCGCGAGCTCGACTGCACCCGAGGCGTTGCCACAACGGCGTTCGGCTTCCGCCCACAGCCCGAGCGCGACGGGCAATACGTCACGGTGTCCCGCGGCGCGATAGGCTTGCGCGGCGATGCGCAGCAAGCCGAGCGCGCGCCGCCATTCGCGTTCCGCGTTCGCGCGCAAAAGCTCCATGCCGCGGTAAAACAGCATGCCGAGATTGGCGCGGTCCGGCGCGGCCCACACGCCGCTCGCCGCTGCGTCCGCGTCTGCGCGCACTTCGGCTAAATTGGCCTCGAGCAAGCGATCGTTGCCGAAGGTCGCGGCCCAGCCGAGCAAATTCATTTGCGCGTGACGCACGGCGCCGAGGCTGCCGATCGCGTCGGCCAATGCGAGGCCGGTTTCGATCGTGGTACGCGCTTCCTGGCGCGCGCCGATCGTGGTGAGCGCGAAGCCGAGGTTGGTATTGAGCATCGCTTCGCGCTCTTTGAGGCCGGCACTCCGCGCTGCGTTCGCCGCGTTGCGGCGTGCTTCGAGCGCCGCGGCGAGCGCGCCTTGCGTTTGGCGCACGATGGCTTGCGTCTGATAGGCGTCCACCGCGGCGGCGCTCGTGCTCTGTTGCTGCGCGAGCTTCAAGAGCCGCTTCACTTCGGCTTCGGCTTCGGCGAATTTGCCGGCGAATGCGACGCGGCTGGCGAGCACGGCGGAGCAACGCGCTTCTTCGTCCAGCAAACCGAGCGCCGCGGCTTGATCGCGCGTTTCGGCCAAACGCTCGCTGATGCCGTCGCCGCTGCCGCGCGCGTCGTCGTAGCGGGCACGCGCGCCGCGCGCGCGAACGGCGCTCGGTTCGTCGTACACGTTGTCTTCGAGCGCGAAAATCGCCGATTCGCGGTCGCTTGCGCGCGGATCGAGTCGGCTCCAGGCTTCATCCAAATAAGAAGCCCGCAGAAAGCCGGAGGGTTTGTCGGTCGCGAACGTCAGCGCGCGTTCAGCCATGGTCATGGCATCGGCGAGCGCGTTGGTGGCGAGTGCGCGCTGCGCGGCGCGCGCCCAGTGCTCGGCGGCTTTTTCGTGCACGGCGCCGAGATCGAACTGGCCGGCGACCGTGGCCGAATCTTCGCCCATCGACGCGAGCCACGCGCCGGCGAGCGCGTGCAATTCCTTGCGCTCCTTTTCACCGAGCGAGGCGTACGCGACGTCGCGCACGAGCGCATGCTTGAAGACCCACTCGCGCGTGCCCGTGAAGCGCGACACGTTTTGCTCCATCAAGATTTCGGCGGCCACGAGCGCCTTCATCACGCTCTCCGCGCGCGGCATACCGAGCGCTTCGAGCGCCGAGTCCCAGCAGGTCAAACCGAACACGCTCAAACGCCCGACCGCGTCGCGGCATTCTTCGTCGAGCGCGTCCAAGCTGACTTGAATCGCGGCTTCGATCGTCGGCGCGTGCGCGGTGTCGCGGCCGGAAGCGCTGAGCCGCGCTAATTCTTCGGCAAATAGCGGCAATCCCGCGGCTTGCTCCGCGATTCTATCGACGATGTCCTCCGCCACATTTTCGCCCACCACCGCGCGCGCGATCGCGCGTGAAGCGCGTTTCGAGATCGGTCGCAATTCGAGGCGCACGTGATCGCGACCCGTGAAGCGGCTGTTCTGATCGGACCAAAACTCGGGTCGCACCAGCGCCATCACCAAGAGCGATTTGCCCGTCGCGCGGCCGAGCATGTGATCGAGCCAGCCGATGCTCTCGGGATCCGCCCACTGCAAGTCTTCCATCAAGATCGCGGTCTGCTCGTTGGCCGCGACGTGCAAGACGAGGTCCGTCATCGCCAGCCACAAGACGTCGCGCGAGCCGCGCGGGTCGAGGCCTTCGGGCAAAGGTTCGTTCGCCAAAAGGCGCGCGAGCAAATCGCGATTTTTCGCGGTGAGTTCGTCGCGCGTGGACGGCCCGAGTCGCGAAATGATGGCTTTTGCGGCTTCCGCGCTGGTCGCACCCTTGGACAAACTGATGATGCCGCGCAGTACGTCCGCCGCCGCGCCGAGCGCGTGGCCCTGCGCGTACGCTTCACTGCGTTGCAAGACGATGTGCGGCGCTTCGGCTTGCGCGGAGATGCGCGCCATCACTTCGCGTCGCAAGCGACTCTTGCCGATGCCCGGCGGCCCCGCGATCGAAACCAACACCGGCGTCGAATCGAGCCGCGAGCGCTCGAACGCGCTGAGCACTTGCGCGAGCTCCGGATCGCGCCCGACGAACGGCGCGCCGCCGGCGCGGTGACGCCCGTGCACCGGCTCGCCGACGACGGACGAGCCGTCGTCGCGGGTGCGGAATTCGTAGCGCCCGCGGCCGAGCTCGCTGGTCGTCGCGTCCGCCAGCACCACGCCGGCTTCGGCATCGCGTGCCAAAGACGAAGCGCGGTCGACCACTTCGCCGACCGGCTGCATTTCGCCGGTGTCGTAGGCCCAGTTGAGCCGCGCGCGGCCGCTCGCGACGCCGACGCGCGCGCCGGCTCGCGCCAAACGCCGGCCAAGCTCGAGCCCGACCGCGGCTTCGTTGCCGACCGCGCGCCGCGCGCCCAAATGCGCGACGATCGAGTCTTGCCCGAGCGGTACCGCGTCCGCGCCGCGCTGCCGCAATTGTTCGAGCGCACGCTCGCGCGTCGAAGCCGACGCAAAGCGAATCGCGACGATCGACGTAACCAGTCGCGACGCGTTCGAGCCGAGCCGCGAAGAGCGCGCCGGCTCCGGATTCGTCTCGAACCAACTCACGCGCTGCGAATCGCGTGATGCGTCGTGCAGCATGTCGAGCACTTCGGTCATGTTGCCCGGCCGCGACGCGGGATCGGTGCTGAGCATCGTGCCCACCAAATTGTCGAGTACGGGTGGCGTATCGCGGCGCAGCTCGCTGAGCCGCGGCGGCGCGGTGGTGACGAGGCGCGCCAGAGTTGCGATCACGGTCGGACCGACGTGCGGCGGTCGGCCCGCGATCAATTCGAACAGCGTCGCGCCGAGCGAATAAATGTCGCAGCGGGCGTCGATCGGCGCATCCCCGCGCGCTTGCTCGGGCGCCATGTACGCCGGTGTGCCGACTACATCACCCGTCCGGGTGATACGGATGTCGCTCTTGGCGGCCACGCCGAAGTCCACGAGCTTCACGCGCCACGGTCCGAGAAAGCCGTCGCCGTCCGGCGCTTTGCACAAGAACAAATTGCCGGGCTTGATGTCGCGATGAATCACGCCCGCCGAGTGCGCCGCGTCGAGCGCTTCGGCGACCTTGATCGTCAGCTCCATCGATTGCGGAATGGTGAGCGGCTCGCGCTTTTGCCGCGCGGTCAGATCTTCCCCTTCGAGCCACTCCATCGCCACGAACGGGCGCCCGCTGTCTTCGAGCACGCCGAAGCCGAGTGTCTTGACGATGCCCGGATGATCGAGCTTCTCGAGCACTTGGCCTTCGCGGGTGAAGCGCGTTTCTTCTTCTGGCGCGACGCCCGCGTCCGCCGCGATCACCTTCAGCGCGACGGTTTGTTCGCTCGCTAAATCCCAAGCGCGGTACACGATGCCGGCGCCGCCGCGCCCGACCTCCCGCTCGATCACGAAGCGGTTGCCGAGTCGCCTGCGTTCGGTAATCGGCCCGGTATCCACGAACCCGAAAGCCTACACCGCTCGCCCAGCGAGTGCGACGATTTGGATTTTGGGGCTGCCTCCGTGCTGCCCGCGTGCACCAGTACTAAGCGACTCGCGGTCCCGAGGTTCGGGTCTATGTAAACTGAACCCCGTGGTTTGCCAGATGACCTCTCCCTGTATTTCTGAGCATTCGTCACGTGTCTGGGTTTTTGGGGGCCCTACGCGCGAATCAGCGCTTGGCCGCTCGCGCGTCGAGCGGCGCGACTGGCGCCTGTTCGGTCAGTTTTAACGTGGCCGCCTATCATTCGAAAACCGTGATCAGCCGCGCGAACCTGCTGGCTTTGTTTTATTTCCGGGCATTCGGCCGCCAACCTTCGCGCGCGCTCGGGCGCGAAAAAAAGAGCAGAAGAGCAGGAGATGTGATGAACAGTCAGGTTTATTTCCGGGCATTCGGCTGCCAGCCTTCGCGCGCGCTCGGGCGCGAAAAAAAGAGCAGAAG
>DASYCL010000706.1:0-1705 GCA_036500245.1 Polyangiaceae bacterium
CCGCACGAAGGCGCCTTCACGAGTTTCTTGTTCTCGGTGCAGTTCAAACTGCCGACGCCGTGAGCTCGGATTTTCCGGCCTAATTCTCGACGCTCATTTTTGAGGGAACCTTCGCCGGGTGCCGCTGTCGGTAGCTGAGTAGCGGTTGCCGGTGCCGTGAGTCTCGGAGCGTTCGCCTCCGAGCTCGCCGCGCGCCGCATTCAATCGCTCGCGGAGGTCAGCATGAAGCGGTCCATTCGCGCGCTCGCCTGCGCGCTCATTTTTGGTTGTGTATCCATGTTCGGCGTTGTTTCGGCATTCGACCGCGATTTCGTGCGCGCCGCACACGCCGACGAAGCCAAACCGAACGCAAGTGATTGCATGAGCTTTCAAAACGACGTGCAGGACAAATCAATCGTGGTTCACGCGAGCAACGTGTGCGAGCGCAAGCTCAGCTGCACGCTCAGCTACGCCGTGCGCTGCGAAGACAACCAAGGCAAGCGCACGTCGAGCAACGCCGGGAGTGCGCATTTCGCGCTGAAAGCTCAGCGCTCCACCGAGCTCACGCTGTCCGCCGAACAATGCAAGCAAGGTTGGTCGATCGACGACGTGGCTTGGCAGTGCCAATAGTCGCCAGAGGCGGGCTGCTCACGCTCACCAGCGAGCGCCCTTCGCCAATGCCAGCGCTTGCACCGGCCAAAAATCGCCCGCGCGCGGCCCGCCGTTGCACGTCCCGTCCGATTCGCCCGGACGTTTGAGCCACAGGAACGCGTCGCACAAGGGTTCGCCCGTGTTCGCGGTCGGGCGCAAGCCGAGCGCGCGGCCCGGCGGGTTGCACCAGGCTTTGTCTTCGGGCGCGCCGTTGCCGTTGCGGCTCGTGTCGATCACGAAGTGCACGCCGCCGAGCAGTGACGACAATTGCTTGCCGTACGCGAGATTCGCCGGCGTATCGACGTAGTTCGAGACGTTGAGCGAAAAGCCGTCCGCATATTCGACGCCCGCGTTTTTCAGGCGTTTGGCCATGTCTTCCGCGGGCACCCAGTTCGGATTGCCCGCGTCGAGATAAAGCACGAGTTTCGGGTAGGCTTTGAGTGTTTTTACGGCTTCGCGCAGCATCGCGTAGCGTGAAGCTTGCGCATTCGAGGCGGTGCACTTCTCGATCAGGCCGAGCAAATCCGGCTCCAAGATCACGACCGCTTTGTGTTCGCCGATACCGTTACCGAGATCGGCGATCCATTGTAGGTACTCGCTGCCGTTGTCCGCGCCGCCCGCGGAGTATTGGCCGCAATCGCGGTCTGGCGCGTCGTACGCGATGAACACCGGCAGGCCACCCGCTTTGCTGATGATGCTCACGCGCTGTTTCGCGTAGTTGCGCACGTTGCCGCTCCACTCGCCGAGCCACTCGGCGGCGGGCTGGCTCGCGATCTTGTCCATCGCGGCCGCGTCTTCGGGCCGCGAGCTGCGCCAATTCTCGGCGGTGTGTCGCGCGGCCGTGTTGGGATCGACGTACAGCGTCTCGCCGGCGATCGGATTGCCGCCAATCTGGTGCGGCACGGCGTCCACCGGGTGACGCTTCGGGATGCACGCGGCGAACGACAACGCGGACAGGGCAATAGTAGTCAGGCGGTGATGGCGGCGCATTTCGAGTTCAATTTATCAAGAATCTGGAATCGGTTCCAGAGATAGCTGCACGCGAATCTGCTCATTTTCCGCGCAATTGGTCCGC
>DASYCL010000707.1:0-4044 GCA_036500245.1 Polyangiaceae bacterium
TCTGAAACTCGAATCATTTGTGACGCACGCTCGGGGCTCTCGTGAAAGCCGACCGGTGTGCGCCGCGTTGGTCGCGGATTTTCTCGAGCCCCTTTGCCGTTGGTGGAGCGGGTCGCGTTGGCGGCTGCCAGAATTGGTTGAAATCTCTAATAATTTAGACGGTTACATGAGTTACTGTTTTTGTGTTCAGTGGCGTGTTAGACGCGTGGACATGTCGACCGATCGCCCTTCGCAGCCATCGCCATCGCCCGCGTCACTCCGCCCGCTCGCGCAGGCCGAGCTTCGCCCTTCGCTAGCTCCCATCCATCGCTACACCACCGCCGCCGGCATGAACGTTGCCCTGTACGCGCTCCCGCTCGAGGCGTTTCCCGCAGACTTCTTCGCCGATCCCGACGGTAGCTGGACGTTCGAGTCCCTGCAGACGGCGGCGGGTTTCAGCGCGCTCGACGGCGTCGCGATCGGCGCGCTCAGGTGCGCGTTCAACGGTCACCCCGACGGTGCCGCCGTCGTGACGCTCAACGCGGCTGCGCGTCCATACGTCGCGATCGTGGAGTGCCCGATCGCTTACGCGGCCGTCGAAGACGCCGACAATACGAGCTGCTCGGCTGCGTGAGTCTCAACGCTCCAGCCAGTCGCGGGCCAGAGCGATCTCCGAGAAAGGCTTCATCGTCTGGCGCGAGGCGAGCGCCATGCCGCTCACGACCATGTGCCAGAGTTGTCGCTCGGTGACGACCGCCAAGCGCGCGATGCGTTTGCGCATCCTGCTGTTCCACTCCACGAAATGCGCACGCGCGGCCGCGTCGTAGCTGCCCATCCTACGGCAATCGACGAGCAAGCCGACGGGCTCGACGTGCTTTCGGATGGACGCTTCGGCGGTGGCCAAGGTCGCTTTGAGACCTTGCTCACTGAGGTGGGCCTCGAGCTCAACGATGACGACGGGTCGCGCGCTTGGAGTCTGAGAGCTCAAACCCCGAAGCTACATGCAATCGAGCGCGTCGAAAAGTCAGAACCCGCCGTCGAGTACGACCTCGCCCGACACGCCCACTTGATAGGACGCGACGCGGCGTTCGAAAAAGTTCGTGAGCTCTTGGACGTCCTGCAGCTCCATGAAGCTGAGCGGATTTTTCGTGCCGTACAGCGGCGCGAGCTCGAGCTGCGTCAGGCGCTGATCGGCGATGAACTCGAGGTAGCCGCGCACGTCGCGCAGTGAGAGGCCGGGCAGGCCGTTGCCCAACAAGTCCTGGGCGAACTGCGTCTCGCACTCGACCGCCTCGCTCAGCATGCTGCGCACGTCGCTGACGAGCGCGTCGTCGAATAGCTCGGGTTCTTCACGGCGAATCGTGCGCACGGCTTCGAACGCGAACTCCATGTGCGCGCTCTCGTCGCGAAACACCCAATTGGTGCCGGTAGCGAGCCCGTGTAAGAGCCCGCGCGATCGCAGGTAGTACACGTAGGCGAAGGCCGCGAAGAAGAAGAGGCCCTCGACGCAGGCGGCGAACGCGATCAGGTTTCTGAGGAACGCTTGGCGGTCGGCGCGCGTGTCGAGTTTTTCGAGCGTGCTCGTCGACTCGAGCCAGCGAAAGCAGAAGCGCGCCTTTTGTTCGATCGACGGAATGTGTTCGATGGCCGCGAAGGCCTTGGCGCGCTTTTCCGGGTCGGGCACGTAGCTGTCGAGCAGCGTGAGATAGAACTGGACGTGGAGCGCTTCTTCGTAGAGCTGGCGCGACAAGTACATGCGCGCTTCCGGCGCGTTCAGGTGTCGGTAGAGCGTTAGCACCAGGTTGTTGGCGACGATGCTGTCGCCGGTCGCGAAGAACGCGACCAGGCGCTCGATCAGGTGGCGTTCACCGGGGCTGACTCGGCCACGGATGTCGTCCACGTCGGAGGCGAAATCGACTTCGTCCACCGTCCAGGTGTTCTTGATGGCGCTCTTGTACATTTCGTAAAAGGAGGGGTACGCGAGCGGGCGCAGCGTGAGGCAGAGGCCCGGATCGAGCAGGTGCGCGGGGCGACCGAAGGCGCTCACTGGCACGCCTCGCACGTCTCGGGATTCTCGAGCGAGCAGGCGATCACTTCCGCGACCGCGCGCGTGCCGCTCACGGGCGTCGGCGTCGGCGTCGAGACGGTCGCTTTGGCGATGCGCGTCGCGGGGCGCGAGCGTAAATAGTAGGTCGTCTTCAAGCCGCGCTTCCAAGCGTGGAAATACATCGACGACAGCTGACCGATGGTCGGGCTCTCGTTGAACAGGTTGAGCGATTGCCCTTGGTCGATGAACGCGCCGCGATCGGCCGCCATGTCGATCAACGCGCGCATCGGCAGCTCCCAGGCGGTGCGATACAATTGCTTGAGCTCGTCCGGCAACTCGCTCAGTGATTGCACGGAGCCCTCGCCCAGCTTGAGTCGCGTGCGAAGCTCCTCCGTCCACAGGCCGAGCCGCTGCAAGTCCGCCACCAGGTAGCGGTTCACTTGCATGAACTCGCCGGAGAGCGTTTCGCGTTTGAACAGATTCGAGATTTGCGGCTCGATGCACTCGTAGCAGCCCGCAATGGCCGCGATCGTCGCGGTCGGCGCGATCGCGATCAGCAGAGAATTGCGCAGCCCGACGCTCTGAATGCGCGCGCGCAGCTCCTGCCAGCGCTCGAGCGACGAAGGGACGACACCCCAGGCGTCGAATTGCAGTTCACCGCGGGCGGTCCGCGTTTCCGCGAACGCGGGATGCGCGCCCTTCTCCACGGCCAAGTCACAGGAGGCGTTGAGCGCGTTGTAGTAGATCTCCTCGGCGATGCGCTGCGAGAGAGCGCGCGCTTCGTCCGAGTCGAACGGTAGGCGCAGCTCGAAGAACACGTCCTGCAGGCCCATCACGCCGAGCCCGACCGGTCGCCAACGCGCGTTCGACGTCGCGGTGCTCTGAATCGGGTAGTAGTTGAGATCGATCACGCTATCGAGTTGGCGCACGGCGACGCGCACGGTGTGCGCGAGCTTGTCGAAATTGAACGCGCCGGACTCGAGGTGTCGCCCGAGGTTGATCGAGCCGAGGTTGCACACGGCGGTCTCGTCCGCCGACGACACTTCCAAGATCTCGGTGCACAGGTTGGAGAGGTGCACGGCGCGGCCGGGCAGCGCCGTCTGATTGCACGCGCGGTTCGACTTGTCCTTGAACGTCATCCAGCCGTTACCGGTTTCGGCGAGCGTGCGCATCATGCGCGCGTACAGGTCGCGCGCGCGCACCGTGCGGTTGGCGAGCCCGGCGCCTTCGGCCGCCTCGTAGGCCGCGTCGAACTCGTCGCCCCATTTATCTACGAGTTCCGGCACTTTTTTAGGGTCGAACAGCGACCAGTCACGATCGGCCTCGACCCGGCGCATGAACAAATCCGGCACCCAATTGGCGAGGTTCAGGTTGTGCGCGCGGCTCTGGTTGTCGCCGGTGTTGTCGCGCAGCTGCAAAAAATCCTCGATGTCGGCGTGCCAGGTTTCGAGATAGACTGCGCAGGCGCCCTTGCGCTTGCCGCCTTGATTCACGGCGGCCACGCTCGCGTCGAGCGTCTTGAGCCAGGGAATGATCCCGCTCGAGTGGCCGTTGGTGGATTCGATCAACGAGCCGCGACTGCGCACGCGGCTGTAGGAGAGCCCGATGCCGCCCGAGAATTTCGAGAGCAGCGCGACGTCGCGATAGCCGTCGTAAATCGCCTCCAGATCGTCTTTGGGCGAATCGAGCAGAAAGCACGACGAGAGCTGCGGATGCGCAGTTCCCGAATTGAAGAGCGTCGGCGAACTCGGCATGTAGTCGAGCGAGGAGAAGAGCTCGTAGAACGCGATCGCTTCCGGTGCCGACGTCGCGACGCCGCACGCGACGCGCAGAAAGAACTGCTGCGGCGTCTCGATGACCGTGCGTTTTTTCGGATCGCGCAGCAAGTAGCGGTCGTAAAGCGTGCGCAAACCGAAGTACTCGAAGAGCGCGCTGCGCGAGTCGTCGATCGCGTCGTTGAGTTTCCGGCTGTTCGCCATCACGAATCCGGCCAAGTCTTCGGCGATCAGACCCGCGCG
>DASYCL010000708.1:0-4146 GCA_036500245.1 Polyangiaceae bacterium
ACCGAATTCCCATGCGGCGGCCGCTCCTATCACGGCCGCGGTCCGCTCCAAATTTCTTGGAACTACAACTCCGGCACCGCGGGCCAAGCGCTCGGCCTGAGCTTGCTCACGCAGCCGGAGCTCGTCGTTGCAAGCTCGGTCAACTCGTTCAACGCGGCGCTGTGGTGGTGGATGACGCGCCAGCCGCTCGACTCCGCGCACAGCACGATTGTCTCCGGCAAAGGCTTCGGCGCCACGATTGAACTGATCAACGGCGCGCTCGAATGCGGCGGCAAATCACCGACGGCGGTGCAAAATCGCGTGAACGCCTTCAACAACTTCTGCAGCCAACTCGGGGTCGCGCCGGGAGCCAACGAATCCTGCTGAGCGAAATGAGTCAGCGCGGCTGATTTTTCGCGGGTTGCCCCGCACCGTGCGGTGCTCGGCCCGCGCGTTGTGACATCACCAGGACGCGTCACGTCGCGTGGGCCTGCGCGCCTCCTACTCCCCCAAGCGCCGTGCTCGCGGCCGAAGCGGCCGCTGCGCGCGGCGCGGAGGAGTTTCAGCGCGTTTCGGCGAAGCGCGTCAGCCGCCGTCGGTGGTGGTGCACGATCCGGTGCACATATCGAGCGTGGTCTTGCACGAAGCCTTGCAAGTGTCGTCCGAGCATTTCGCGACACAGGTCGTGTTCGAGTCATTGCAATCGGCGACGCAGGTCGTGTCGCCCGTGCGCCCTGTTTGATCGACCTTCGGATTCTCGACGTTGGTCGTACAGCCCGTAAGGAGGGCGAAGACAAGCCCAGCCATCATGCTCATGCTAAGTGCGTTTTTCATCAACGTGCTCCAGTTTGTGCGGCGTGATGCCGACAGGGCTACACACAGCAAACGCAATGCCAGTCTGTGATACGTGGTCATCGGCGGCGAGATCCGCACGTTTCGCGGGTCGCGAGCTTGCCAAGCTGCCGCGTGCGCATGCACGGCTGCCCCTTCGCGGTCGCAACTTGTCACTGGCGAAATTGACGCCTCAGCCGGCGCGCGAACGGTTTTTCGAGCGCAGTCGCGCGTTGCTCAGCGCGGCCGGGAGTGTCGCGACGCGACGCCGAAGGCTGTGACGCAATCGGTCGCGGCGCGTGACCATCAATAAAAATCGATTCGAGTCGGCCCGCGTTCTAGCGCAGTGCCGACGGGCGCATAGGCGAGCTCTCGGCCGTCGCGCGCGGCGCGCAGCAAGAGCGAGCCGCGGCTCATGTCACCGCGACCGACGAAATCGAGCGGGAACAGCAGGCGTTCGGCGAACACGTCGAGCAACGGCGTGACGTATTTGTTGGTGGCGACGCTGCCGAGGAGCACGAAGCGCGCGTGCGCGTCGTGTGCTTGCGAGAGCTCGCTCGCGAAGCGCACGAGCGGCGCGGTGAAGTGCGGGTTGTGTTCGTGAATCGCGACTTCGGCCCAGCCGCGCAAGCGCGCGAGCGTGACAGGCTCGTCGAGCGCGAGCAAACCGCCGCCTGCGCTGATCACGAATGCCGCCGCCGAGCCTGCGCGTGCGCGGCCGAAAGCGCGCGCGTATCCGACTTTTCCACGGAAATATAGCCCGCTCACGAAGCTGAAGACTTCGGCGAGCGGCGCTCCCGCGCGCGAGCGCAGCCGTTCGGCGAGCGCGAAGCTCGCCTTCGGATTGAGCAACAGCTGCCCGCGCCGGCCGCGTAGGTTGGCCGGCGAGATCAGGAAGATGGTCGACGAGTCACGCGCTTCGATGCTCGAAGATGGCGCGCGCCGCGCACGCTGTCGAGTTTGTCAGGGCACGAGCTCGACGCAGTCGATTTGGTTGTTTTCCGCGCTTTGACACATGCCACTGCATGCCGAACTCGCACAGGCGCAATCGATCTTGCCGTTGCAGGCGGCGGGCGCTGGTTTACACGAGAACGTTTCCACTGGGTCGCGCTGGCAGCTCTGGCCGCTCAGATGCGAGCCTTCCGGGCACGCGCCGGCGTCGTCTGGGAACTCCACCGCGCCGCCTTCGGTGGTTTCTCCAACGCAGACCGACCCCGTGCCGCAGCTCGGTCCGCAACCCGTATTTGCGCACGAGCTGAACATCGTCGGGCAAGGGGCGCCCGAGCCTGGGCACTCGAGGGTGGTGTAGATCGGGTAGCAATGCGGCGCCGCTTTGCATTCGGCTTCGGCTTTGAGCGTGGCGCAGTCGCCGCCGCTCGCGCCACCCGGGCTCGAGCCCGCCGAGCTCGACGAGCCGCCGCTCGCGTTTCCGCCGCTGCTCGTGCCGGCGATCGCGGTGGTCCCTGCGCTACTCGACGTTCCGCCCGAGCTGGTCGAGCCGCCCGCTGCACTTCCACCGCTGCTCGTCGTGCCGCCCTGTGCGGATTCGCCCGCCGCGCCGGCTGCGCCGTTCGTCGAGTCGCTGCTGCTGCAGCCGACCGTCAGCGCGAAGGCGAAGGCGAGCGCGCCCGCGCCGCCCATTGAAATGAAGAAAGCAGAATTTCGCATGGCCGTTCCTCTCGCTTTCACCTTGTGCGGCGCCGTGTGTGCTGTCGAGCCCGAAATAAGTCAGTAGTGCAATTTCTGGCTGTCAATCATGCAGCCTGGGTTGCATAATTGACGTAGTGGAGCAGCTCGCTCGGGAGTTTCTGCGTGCCGTTCGCGGTGCTCGTTCGCAGGTCGCGTTTTCGCGTCGTGTTGGCTTCGCGAGCAACGTCGCGGCGGAATGGGAATCGGGGCGGCGCGTGCCGTCGGCGGCGACCGCGCTGTCTTGTTGCGCGCGCATTGGGCTCGACTTGAAGCTCGCGCTCGAGCGTTTCCACACCGCGACCGCGCCGCTCTTGCCGATTCAAGGCAAAGGTCAGCGCGCACAGGTCGACGCGCGGGACGTCGCCGCGTGGTTGAACGCGCACCGCGGGCGCACGCGCGCGACCGAGATCGCCGCGCGCTCTCGGATCTCGACCTTTCGTTTGTCTCGCATTTTCAGTGGCAAGAGTGGGCTCAAGCTCGATGATTTTTTGCTGCTCGTCGACTTGATGACCGGCCGAGTCACCGACTTCGTGGCGGCGCTGGTCGAGATCCAAAACGTGCCGAGCGCGGCGCGCGTTCACGCCGAGCTCGAAGCATCGCGCGAGCTTGCGTTTTCCGAGCCTTGGACGAGCGCGGTGCTCGCGATGCTCGAAACGAGCGCTTGTCTCGAGAGCAGAGAGCCGCCGCCGAAATTCTTGTCGGAGCGGCTCGGCATCGCCGCTTCGTCGGTCGAGCGAGCGTTGTTCGGGCTCGAGCGCGCTGGGTTGATTGCGAGGAAACGCGGCAAATATCGGGCGATGCGTGCGCTCACGATCGACACGCGCGGGCGTCCTCACGCTTCGCTCGCACTGCGACGGCATTGGGCGAACGTGGGCGCTGAGCGCTTGGCCGCTCCGGGCGCGCGCGATCTATTCGCGTACAACGTGTTCGCGGTTTCGCGCGCGGACTTCGAGCGTATTCGCGAACTCGGTCAGCAATACTTTCGCGAAGCGCGTGCGATCGTCGCAGCGTCATCGCCGTCCGAAGTCGCGGGCTTGCTCACGGTGCAGCTTTTCGAATGGGACGGCGCTCCGCCGCGCTGAGCCGCCCCGCGCGCGAACCCCCAAAAAAATCAATACGCGGGCTGCGGCGTGCACACGCCTTTGACGCACGCATCTCCGCTCGCGCACGGATTGCCGCACTTGCCGCAGTCGTTCACGTCGGTGTTGGGGTCGACGCACTTTTGCGCGCAGCAGCTCGCGCCGCTCGCGCAGGCTGGGTTGCAGTTCACACCCGGCGTCGAGACGTCGCCTTCGTCACCGGTTTGAGTGCCCGCGCTCGGACTGCTCGTGCCGTCCGAGCTGCCGCAAGAAAAAAGGCATCCAGCGCACGCCAGTGCACAGGCAAGGACGACTCGACGCGCGCGTTGAACGCTCATTTCAGATTTCGAATTTTGCTCGCGGTGAGCCGTTAAAGCCAGCGCCGACGTGCGTCAAGAACGCAATTTGGACTGCCAGGAGCGCAGGCAGGCTTGCGATATCGCCGTAGTGCGGCTCTATTCGAACGGTCGATGACGCCGGTGCTGATGCTGGCCGGGCTCGTTCTGGCGCCAAAACGGCACCGGCTCCGCCGCGGCCAACTCCACGGGCACGCGCGCGACTTCGGCCG
>DASYCL010000709.1:0-10192 GCA_036500245.1 Polyangiaceae bacterium
CGTGCGCTGGCCACGGTTGCGCATCATACGCACCGCGTCCCGTTTGAATTCTTCAGTGTGCTTCTTTCGCTGTTTTGCCATGTTCCGGACTCCGGGAGCTTACTGGCTCCATCTCGGGTCCGGGAAACCGGATCAGCTCCATGAGGGAGTTCAACGAACATTCGCTCTGTCGTGATGACGCGCCAGCGACACACACGATTTACGCTGTGCTAAAGCCGCTGGGACGGCGCCCAGGGCGGAGGCATCGAAATGAACGGCGCGACGAAGGCAGATCAAGACTTCATCGCGCACGCACGCCAGGACCTACCCCGACTCGTGAACGAAGTAGAGCGCCTGCGGCGGTTGCTTCGAGAGCGAGAGCGGGACAAGCAATTCATTCACGCTGGCTCGCGTGACCGTTCTCGCGCTTCCCCTCAGAACAAATACATCAAACGCAAGCGCACGCTCACCATGTTGTCGTCCCATGGCGTGATGTTGCCTGGCGCGAAGTGCGACTTCGCGTAAGCGCCGACGAACTTGAGATAGAGCTGCTTCAAGACCACGTACTGGAGCGCGCCGAACGTTTGCAGGTGGGAAAATACGCCTTGCTGCTCGTCGGTCTCTTGGTCGAAGTTGACGCCGCCGCCGAGGATGAGGTCGTTCACGATGCGCACGTTGGCAAAGCCGCCGTAGTCCAGATCGTTGACGCTGCCGGCAGTGTCGTGGTCACCGATCGATGCGTTCGGATCGGAGGTGTTCATGGCCGAGTAGTGCTCGATCTTGCCATAAGCGATGTTGGCGCCGAACTCGACGTAGGGATCGAACACGAACTGAACCGCGCCGACTGCGCCCGCTAGTCTGCGTCGTTCTTTCGAGGCGTCGGAATAGGTGAATTGACTGCGGTAGTCGCCGGCCGCTTTCAGCTTGAGCCAGCCGAAATCGAGCACCGCCGCGGGCCGGACGCCGAGCAGGTTCAACGCGGCCACGGTGTCGTAGCCGTATTGTCCGAGTAGCTCGAAGCGCAGCCAATCGGTCGGATAGACGTGTCCGGCCGCGTTGATCGTCTCGTTTTGACGATAAACGATGTTCGCGTTATTGCCGAGCTCGAACACTTCCGGTGTTTGGTGCGCGTCCTTCGCGCCTTGCCGCTCGACGGTATTGAGATCCATGCCGAGGCCGAAGTGGTAAACCTCGAAGGCCTCGAAGCGGCCGACCTGGACGTCCCACAGTTTCCAGCGTCCAGCGCGGATCCAGAGATCATCGACGTCGGGGACGAATGTTTGGCCCGGGCTCTGCTTTCCGTTCGCGACGAGCTCGAGCTGGCCTTGCAGATAGTAGTCGCCCGATGTTTGGGTCGGCGTGATGCGAAGGAGCCCGCGCTCTTGGTTTCCGAAATACTTGGTCGGGTTCGGATGTTCGCTCGATTGTCCGAATTTGAGATCGTAGTAGCTCAGGTCCGTCCACACGTACCCCGACACACCAATCCCCGTCTTCGGGTAGTACGGCCAAGGCATGCCGTGCATGTTGTTGCTCAGCCACAGCGAGCCACCGCGAATGCCGCGCGTCTTCCATTCGGGGTAAGCGCTCGGCGGCAAGCGTTCGATCGGTCCGACCGGTGGAGGCTCTTCCGCTTCTGCGGCTTTCGGCGGCACCAGCGATTCGTGGGTTTCGCCTTTGGCACCTTCGCTCGGCTTCTTCGCGTCGTCGCTCGGCGCGGGATTGGTATCGCTCTCTTTTGCTGGTTTTTCCGACTTTTCGGCGGGCGCGTCGTCATCGTCGTCTTGCGCGCGAACGGCTCCCGAGTAAGCGAAGAAAGCGGTGGACAGAAGGCACAAAGCCCAGGCGCGTGGCGTCATCGAGGATCCCAATGCTGTGGCTCGAAATCGAGCGCGTGATCACTGAACCGTGAAGGTGTCCATCAAGGTGAGCTTGTCCGAGCTCGGGCCGACCATCACCTCTACTGGGCCGCTTTCGATCTTCCAGCTGCTCGAAGCGGTGTCCCAGTAGTTCAGATCGGAGACGCGGATCGGAACGGGCACACGCGCGGTCATGCCGGCCGGAACGTGCGCTCGCGTGAAGCCTTTCAGTTCCTTGTAGCCACCAGCGCGCGTTGGCACCGTCGAGCTCGGCCAGGACACGAAAGCGAACACGGTCTCGTCCGCGTCCATCATGCCGGTGTTCTGCACGTCCACCGTCACGTTGACCACGCCGCCTGGGGTGACCGTCGTGCATGGCACCTGCAAGTTCGAGTAGGTGAGCGCGGAGTAAGACAAGCCGTGACCGAAGGCGTAGGCCGGCATCTTCTTTTGGTTATCGAACCAGCGGTAGCCGATGTAATAACCCATTTGGGTGGTGCTGCCGCCGCCGCTGAATGGCGGTTCGTCCGTCAGCGCATTGGGCCAGCTTACCGGCAATTTGCCGCTGAAATTGGCCTTTCCGAACAAGAGCGAGCCGAGCGCGGCGCCGCCGGATTGACCCGGATACCAGGCCATCACGATCGCCGGCGCGCTCGCGCCGAACGACGACAGATCGATCACGCTGCCGCCCTCGAGCACGACCACGGTCGGCTTGCCGAGCGCGAGGATGCTTTTGATGTAGTTGTTCTGCGTGGTGCCGCCGTGCTTGCCGTCGAGCGCGAGGCTCGCGTCGCGATCCGAGTCTTCGGGCGTGATGGTGTACTCTTCGCCTTCGTCTTCCGGCGTCAGGCCCGCGACCACGACCACGAAATCCGCGCTCGATGCGACCGAAGTGCCGCCCGAATCGTCCATCACGACGTTCACGCCCGCGGGCGCCGCGGCTTTGACGCCGTCGTAAGGACCGACCGCTTTCGACGGATCGAGGTTGACGCGGCTACTGCCGAGATCGCCGATGCGCGCATCCTTCGGGAAATCGACGGTGCCGCTCGCGCTCACGCCTTGCAACGTCCAGGCGACTTTGAGCCCGACCACAGCGACGGTCTTCGCCGTGCCCGGGATCGGCAGTGTGTTGTTGTCGTTCTTCAGCAACACCATGCCTTCTTGCGCGGATTGCTGCGCGAGCGCGATGTGATCGGCGCTATTGCCGATCGAGTAGCTGCCGCTGTCGAAGGTCGAAGTCGGTGCTTTTAGGCCGATCGCGCCGCTCGTTTTCGCGACGTTGAAGCGGAATTTCTCGTTCATCACGTGCTGCACGGCTTGTGTCAAATCGGTCTGTTGGATCGCGCCGCCGGTGATGACCTCGAGCGTGCTGAAGTTCAGATCCCACGGCAGCTCCATGTCGAGCCCCGCGAGGATCGCCTGCGCGGAGCTACTCGACTCTTGCTGCGAGCTCGGAGTCTGCCCGCCCGGCATCGCCCACCAATCAGTCAGCACCATGCCTTGGAAGCCGAACTCGGTGCGCAGGATGTCGGTGAGCAGGTGCTTGCTTTGGGTGCAGTTGACTGCTTGTGCGCTCGCCGGCGCTTGAATCAAATTGTACGCCGCCATCACGCACGACACGCCGCCGTCCTTGACGATCATGCCGTAGTGGCGCGCGTAGACCTCTTGCAAGGTTTGCTCGTCCATCTGCGCGATGTCGTTGGCGCGGTTCTTCTCGATGTTGTTGGCGGCGTAGTGCTTCACGCACGCGGGCGCATACTGCTGCACGCCTTGCACGAACGCGGAGCCCATGCGTCCGAGCTGAAATGAATCTTCGCCGTAGGTCTCTTCCGAGCGACCCCAGGCTGGATTGCGCAAGATATTGACGGTCGGTGCGAGCAACATAGTGCGGCCCGCGGCGATCAATTCGTCCCCCATGGCGGCGCCGATTTTGTTTTCGAGATCGACGTCGAAGGTCGCGCCGCGAAGGGATGCCGCCGGAAATACCGTGGAATAGCCCTGCGCGCCGCTCGGTTTGACGGCATCTAGATTGACGCCGCGCGGTCCGTCGCTGAACTGAAAGCCTTTCACGCTGGCCTGGGTGTCGTCCGGCGTGCGGAAGATATCGGTGTAACCACCGGTCATCGTGCCGCGCAGCTGGGCCGCTTTCTGCGTCACGCTCATGCCGTTCACGGCGGTTTGCGCTTGGGTCTTCGCCGTGTCGCTGATCGAATAGCCGCTCGTGTACGGCAGCGCGCCTTGCTGGTTCGGGCTGTCACCGCAAGCCATCTTCATCACCGTGCCAGAGCCGGCACTGCCGCCGTTACCGATGATGACAACGCCGTTGCCCGCGCTGCCGCCGCCGGATGTCGAACCGCCGTTGCCGACGCTTGAGTTGCCGCCGCTGCTCGCGGAGGAGCCCGCGTTACCGACGGACGAGTTGCCAGCAGCCGAGGAGTTCGTGCCTTGTCCTTGGCCGCTCGACGCTTTCAAGCAGCCCTGCGCCGCCAGAGCCAAGACCGCCGGTGCCAGTAAAGTTCGTGCGAGACCACTTCGCAGCATGGAAAATCCTTTTCGACTTGGCCGCCGCAAACGACGACCGAGTGCCCATCCGCGCGAACAATACCGATTTATGGAACCGTTGCCAGACGAATTGCTACACGCGAACTCGCGCTCGCCTGACGGCGCGCCGAGATTTGTGGTCTTGCACCAATTTCGCGCTGCGAGTGCAGGCAGCGCACTGGGCGGCTCTCGAGCGCCCCACAATCAAGATCCTTTCCTTTCGTTCTTCAGCATCGCGCCGATCGCGCGTAAAAACCGGCAGCCCGCGCCACTGATTTGAGACCGCGCGTACCTGGAATGGGATCTTTATCGCGGCGTTGCGGCCTGCAGCACGTACAACAGCAGGCCCCATCCACGGCGACCACTGCCGGGCCAAGGGAGCTAGCGATGTTCCACCCGTTCCGCGATCACCGTCGAAAAGAGCTGCGCAAGCTGCCGCTCGGGCCGGAAGCGCGCGCGATCCTCGCGCGCAACGTGCCGTACCTGCAAAAGCTCGACGACTCTGAGCGCGTCGAGCTCGAGGGCTTGATTCAAATTTTCTTGGCCGAAAAATCATTCGAAGGCTGCGGCGGGCTCGAGCTGAACGACGAAATCAAGCTCACGATCGCGGCCCAAGCCTGCTTGCTCTTGCTCCACCGCGAGACCGACATTTACCCGAACGTCGACGCAATTTTGGTTTATCCGAGCGCGTATCGCGTGCCGGTGTCGGAGCGTGACGGCGCGGTCGTGATCGAAGGCGATCAAGCGCGGCTCGGCGAATCCTGGATGCGCGGGCTCGTCGTGCTGTCGTGGGATCACGTAAAATCGGGCGCGGCCGACACGCACGACGGTCACAACGTCGTCTTGCACGAATTCGCGCATCAGCTCGACAGCGAAGACGGCACGATGGACGGTACACCCGAGCTCGGCGCGCGCGCTCGCTACACCTCCTGGGCGCGCGTGCTCGGCAGCGAATACGCCGAGCTCTCCGCACGCGTGCACCACGGTCGCCCGAGTGACATCGACGCCTACGGCGCGACCAACGCGCCCGAATTCTTTGCCGTTGTGAGCGAGATGTTTTTCGAGAAGCCGCGAGCGCTCAAAAAACGTCACCCCGCGCTCTACGCGGAGCTCGCTGCGTTCTACAAACAAGATCCGGCCGCGCGCTAAACGTCGCGTTCTCGCAAGTGAAGTGCGCTCGAACTCGTGTTCATTTTTGTTGGGGGTGCTCCTGGGCGACACGGCCTGCAGAGGGGCGGACGCTCGGCGTCGCGCTGCGAGCCCGCATCGCCCGTTAAAAGCACGGATTTTCAGTAGTTTCTTGACCTGCGTAGGGCCGCGGGACAAGAGTCTTGCCGCGCGCAGAGCGAGCACGAGTTGTCGCAGCGGCGCGGGCAGGAAGCGTTAGTGAGAGCATGACAATCGAACTAAAAGTGCCGACCGTCGGTGAGTCGATCACCGAGGTACAAATTGGTGAGTGGCTCAAAGCCGAAGGGGACTCGGTCAGCCACGACGAGATCATCGTCAAAATCGAAACCGACAAAGTGACGGTCGATTTCACGGCGCCCGTCGACGGAGTGCTCAGCCAAATCAAAGTCAAAAAAGGTCAGACCGCGGCGGTCGGTGACGTGATTGGTTTGCTCGAAGAAGGCGCCGCCGCGCCAGCCGCGCCAGCCGCGCCGAAAGCAGCTGCGCCCGCGCAGGCGGAGCCGGCAAAGGCCGAGTCCGCGGCCGCGCCGCAACCCGCGCCCGCGGCACAAGAAACCAAGACCGCGCGCCCGACGATTCCGCCGCAAGGTTTCGCGCGCGTGATGCCGTCCGCGCGCCGCGCACTGAAAGAACGCGGTCTCACGCCAGACGACGTCGAAGCGACCGGCCCCGGCGGTCGCGTGCTCAAAGAAGACGTGGATCGCCTGAAAGAAAAGCCGTCCGCGCGTCCGCCTTCGCCGGCGACCGGCGATCGCGCCGAGGAAATCGTTGCCATGAGCCCGTTCCGCAAGCGCATCGCCGAGCGCTTGGTGCAATCGCAACAAACCGCCGCCTTGCTCACGACCTTCAACGAAGTCGACATGAGCGGGGTGATGGAGCTGCGCAAGGAACACCAAGAGGTGTTTCAAGAAAAATACGGCATCAAGCTCGGCTTCATGTCCTTCTTCATCAAAGCGACGATCGAAGCGCTGAAGCTGATTCCGTCGGTGAACGCCGAGATTCGCGGCACGGACGTCGTGTACAAGAATTATTACGACATCGGCGTCGCGGTCGGCGGTGGCAAGGGCTTGGCCGTGCCCGTGATTCGCAGCGCGGAACGGCTCGGTTTCGCCGAGATCGAGCAAAAAATTGCCGACTTCGGCAAGCGCGCCAAAGACAACAAACTCGAGCTGCACGAGCTCCAGGGCGGCACCTTCACCATCTCGAACGGCGGCATCTACGGTTCGATGATGTCGACTCCGATCGTCAATCCGCCGCAAAGCGGCATCCTCGGCCTGCACGCGATTCAAGATCGGCCGATCGCCGTCAAAGGCCAAGTCGTGATTCGGCCCATGATGTACATCGCGCTCACCTACGACCACCGCTTGGTCGACGGCCGCGAAGCCGTCACCTTCCTAAAACGCATCAAGCAATGCATGGAAGAGCCCGCCCGTATCCTGCTCGAGGTTTAGCTCTGATTCTCTCCTGGCTCTTTCGCGCCAGAGCGCGCGCGAAGGCTCTCAGCCGCATGCACTTTCTTTCGCGCCAAAGCGCGCGCGAAGGCTCTCAGCCGCATGCACGGAAATAAAACAAAGCTCCAGGTTCGCCGGGCTGATCACGGTTTTCGAATGTCAGACGACCTACAAAGAACTGACCGAACAGGCGCCCGCCGCGCAACGAAACGCGCGGGCGGCCAAGCGATCTGCTCGCGCAGGGCAAAAAAATCCTAAAGATCCCCAACGAGAGAGCAACATGATCAAACATGATCTCATCATCATCGGCGCAGGCCCCGGCGGCTACGTCGCTGCGATTCGCGCCGCGCAGCTCGGCCTGAACGTCGCCTGCATCGAGGACGAAGAGGCCCTCGGCGGCACTTGCGTGCGCGTCGGCTGCATCCCGAGCAAAGCGCTGCTCGAAGCCAGCGAGCGCTTCTACGAAGCGGGGCACACGCTCGGCACGTTCGGGATCAAAGTCGGCGGCGTGGAGCTCGATCTGCCGCGCATGCTCGAGCGGAAAACCAAGGTCGTCGATGCGATGACCGGCGGCGTCGCGTTCCTGTTCAAGAAGAACAAGATCACCCGCTATCGCGGCCACGGGCGCATCGTCGGCCGCGGCCGCGTGAATGTCGAAGGGCCGGACGCCGCCGAGCTCGAAGCGAAACACGTCTTGATCGCGACGGGCAGCAGCGTCGCGCCGCTACGCGGCGTGGAGCTCGACTATGATCGCATCGGCACCAGCACCGAGGGCCTCTCGTTTCCGGAAGTCCCGAAGCACTTGGTCGTGATCGGCGCGGGCTACATCGGGCTCGAGCTCGGTTCGGTCTGGAATCGGCTCGGCGCGAAGGTCACCGTGCTCGAATACCTCGAGCGCATTTTGCCGGGCATGGATACGGACATCGCCGAAGAAGCCGAGCGCATCTTCACGCGGCAAGGCATCGAATTTCGGCTCGGCTCGCAGGTCACCGCTGCGAAGCGCAACGGCGACAGTGTCATCGTCTCGGTCGAAGGCCAACCGGAGCTCACTTGCGATCGCGTGCTGGTCGCGGTTGGGCGCGTGCCGAACACGAAAGAGCTCGGCTTGAACAGCGTCGGGATCGAGCTCGATCCGCGCGGCCGCATTCCAATCGACGACAACTTCCGTACCTACGTCGAAGGTTTCTACGCCATTGGCGATGTCGTGCGCGGCCCGATGCTGGCGCACAAAGCCGAAGAAGAAGGCGTCGCGTGCGTCGAGCACATCGTCACGGGCTACGGCCACGTGAACTACGACGCGATCCCCGGCGTGGTCTACACGCACCCCGAGATTGCTAGCGTCGGCAAGACCGAAGACGAGCTGAAATCGCAGAATATTCCCTATAAAAAGGGCGTATTTCCGTATCTTGCGAACGGCCGTGCGCGCGCGCTGAACGCCGCTGAAGGGCGCGTCAAAATCCTCGCCCACGCGACGACCGATCGCGTCCTCGGCGTGCACATCATCGGCGCGCATGCGGGCGACTTGATCGCCGAGTGCGTCGCGGCGATCGAATTCGGTGCGAGCTCGGAAGACATCGCGCGCACCTCACACGCGCACCCGACGCTCGCCGAGATCGTCAAAGAAGCGGCCCTCGCCGTGGCCGGCCGCGCGATTCACATCTGATCCGCGCGGCCTCACTCGCGAATCACGGCTGTTAGCGGCGACGACGGCGGCGACCGAGCGCTGCGCCGATAGCGGCCAGCACGAACCCGCCGAGTGCTCCGGTCGAACCGGGGTTGCTCGCGACTCCAAGGCTGCAACCCGAGCTCTGGTCGCCGGAGTCATCGCCGTTGCCGTTCGTTGCGCTGCTGCCCGTGACGTCGCTGCTCCCAGCGCTTCCCGGCACGCCGATGTTGGTGCCGCCGGTGCTGGTCGGACCTGAAGCGATGGTGCCGCCGCTACCGATGGTACTGTTGCCGCCCGTCGTATTGGCGGAGCCGCCGCTGCTCGCGCCGCCAACGCCGAAGCTGCCTCCGAAGCCGCCAGCGGTGCCGGTCGTTCCGGCAGTTCCGAAGCTGCCTCCGGAATTGCCCGAGCCGCCGCCACTACTTGCTCCGCCGGTCGTGCTGCCTGAACCGCCGGTATTTCCCGCGCCGCCGCTGCCGGCAGAGCCGCCGCCACACATCGCGATCTCGGGATCCTGTCCGGTCTTGTCCAAGCCGAAGAAGCTCAACACCGAGTTCGAATCGATCGGTGTGGTGTGTCCGCCGCCGTTTTGCGTGTGCGCTTCGAGCACCGTGAAGCCGCACGAATTCTTCCACGTCTCGGTTTGGTAGGCGCCGCTCGTGGTGTTCGTGTCCGGCGTGGTATTCAGGCCGAGCACGTTGGTCCATTCCTTGATGGCCTCGCCCATGTTCGGGTAGAGGATGGTCATGTCGGCGGTGCCATGCCAGAGCTGAACGCGGGGGCGATGACCCGTGTAGCCCGGGTACATGCCGCTCACGAGTTGACCCCATTGCTGCGCACTTTGGATGTCTTTGCCGTTCGCGCAGACGCCGCCCCAATTACTCGAGGCTGACCAGCCATCGGACCAGCAACCCGCGGGAACGCCGGAGAACTCCGCGCCCGCTTTGAAGACATCCGGGTAAACCGCGAGCATCGCTTCGGTGAGCATTGCGCCGGAAGAAGCGCCCATGATGTACACGCGGCCAGGATCCGCGTTCCGCTTGCTGATTTCGTAGCTCACCATTTCCGCGATCGCTTGCGTGTCGCCGCCGCCGTTGTGCGTGAGCGACGCTTTCGAACCGACGTCCCAGCAGTCCATCGAACTCGCCGGATTCGTGGTTTGCGGGAAAATCATGACGAAGCCGTATTTGTCCGCGGCCTGTTCGATCGCGGGCATGCCCGTAAAGTTGAACATCGCCGAAGCACTGCCGCCGCAATAGTGCGCCGCGACGACGACTGGCGGTGATGCGGCGAGCTTCGCCGGAACGTACTCGTACATCGAGATGTACGACGGAACTCCCGAGCTCCAACCGGAGACTGGCCCAGTCAGGCCCGCCGCGTGAGCCAGCGCCGGCACAAAAATGCTGCAACCGATGATCGAGAGCGAACCAACGAAATTCCGATGTCGGGACATGTGCTGCCCTTGAATTCCCGGAATTCATGGAACTGATCTCAGAGTGTGGCTGATCGTG
>DASYCL010000710.1:0-8368 GCA_036500245.1 Polyangiaceae bacterium
GTCTTGCCCGAGCCCGCTCGGATAGCCATGACCGAGCGCGGCTTCGGCACACCACACGACCGGATATGCGGGCGGGCAGTCCGTGTACTGCACGCACTCGCTGTACGTCGGGTCCCACATTTTTGTCTGCGTGCTGGTGCAGCCATTGCGCATCAAGATGTCGTCGCGAGCCGGCGCCGAGCCCAAGCTGTCGAGCTGTTTCGCGACGGGATCGCTTGGATCGAGCGGACCGATTGGATTGTCGTTCGGAGGTTCGCCCGCAACCAAAATCGCCGCGACTGGACCCGTGCAGGCCGGGCGATGCATGCGCATGCCGCCTTGCGCGGTGCCGATGCCGCGCACGATACCCGCCCGCGCACAACCCAGCATATAAGTCTCCCACGCGCCGCTGCTGTAGCCGTGCACGAAGATGTGCGAGCGATCGATGCAGTACTTCGATTCGAGATCGGCGAGCACCGCGTCGAAGTATTCGAGATCCGGCGGATCGATGAAGTCATCGGCGAAGCACGCGCCGCTCTTCGACGTCGCGAGGTAACTCAGCGCGACTTGAAGCGCATCGGTCTCGCCTTGCGGCAGCACCGGATAGCCGCCCTCTTTGCCGACGGTGTCGTCACCACCGCAGCCGCTGCCGCCGATGTCGAGTACGTAGGGCTTCGTGGGATCGTAATTTTTGGGTAAGCGCAGGTAATAGTTGCGATGAGTCCAGTCGTACATTTGGCCGGCGTTGGCAGGGTCTGCGGCGATCGCCGTCGGATCGAGCGGCTCGGTCACGGTGATGTTGTGCTGCACGAAGCTCGTCGCCGAGTCGGTGCCCGGCGCCGGCATGTTGCAACCCGCGCTCGGCCCGGTCGGCGCTTTCGTGCCCGAACCAGCCGCGCCACTCGCGCCGCCGTTGCCGCCTGCACTGCCGCCGGCGCCACCGTTGCTGCTCGCGCTGCCGGACATGCCGCCCGTGCCGGCGCCCGTGCTCGCGCTCGCGCCACTCGACGACGAAGTGCCGGCACTCGACGTCGAGCCGGACGCACCCGCAGTCGTGGCGCCACTTCCGCCGTTGCTCGCGGACGATCCGCCGACTTCGGTGATCGGCGTCGGCCCGGCGCTGCTACTACAGCCGAGCACGAACCAAGAACTCGAGAGCAACACGAACGCGGTTCGACAATTCATCCCCGCTTCGTGTCCGGCTCGCGGTTTCTCTCGCGCGTCGCGCCGAAAATTGCACTATCCCACCTTGGCGCACACGCGAAAAATCGCGAATTTGCGGCAAAAACTGCGGCGAGCTCTAGTGCACGGGGCTCGCGTTTGGCGTTGCGCTGCTCGTGCCCATCTCCGGACCGGAGCTGCCGGTGCTCGGATTGTCAGCGCTGTCCGGGTTTGCGTTGGTCCCGTTCGGGTTCCGCGGCGCGTCCGTCGATTCGCCCGCACCCGGGCCGGTCGTGGAATCCGGCGCGGTGCTGCCCGGCGTATTCACGCTCTGCGCGTCGCTCGCTGGGCGATCGGTGCTGCAACCCAAGCTCACGATGCCGCCGAATAAAACCAGCACGAGTGCACTCGTCTGCATGAGGTCGTCCTCCATCGATCGCTCCTTGGTTCGAGAGCGTTTCAGCGAAGGATTCGTGCAGCGGGCGTGCCAGCGCGGGTTGCTCGTCGAAAGCGCGAATTTCCTGCGCGACGCCGTGCGTCCGGGCTCGCTGTGTCGATCCGCCACGAGCAATCGTGACGCATTCTTTTTTTGGTTTGCCTGCTGCGACGCGTTACGTCGCGGTCGACTGCGCTTGGTTGCGCGGTCGCGCATCGAGCACTTCGCCTACGTGGCGCTTGCTAAATCGAGCGCGGAGTAGCCGCAATCCAAGCGCGAGCTGGCGCCGAATCGATGCCCACGTGGTCGAGCCCGGCCGCGATCACATTTTCGAGCGTGTCATCGATCAAGTGCGTTGATGGTGCGATGGCGAATGCAGCCGTGGCCGGCAGAGAGCTCGTTCGGGAACTCGCTTTCGACGTCGCGCAGCCACTGGCTCACGCAGATGTCGAGCAAGACCGGCATCGTGTTCGCGATCGTTCCGCGATCGGCGGGCGTGAGTTTGTCGGAAGCGAGCACGGCCCAGCCGATGCGCGCGTGGCGCACTTCATCTTGGATGATCTCGCGCAGCGCGGCTTTGGCCACGACGCCTTGGACTTGATCGAGGCACTCACCCAGATAGGCCGTGGCCAACGTCTCGTTCACCGAACAGTGGAGCGCAGCATAGAGTGCGCGCGCCACGCGCGCCGCCGCTAGATCACGAGCCACGCGCCGCTCGTTCGGGCGCGAGGCCATTCGCCCCGGGGCGCTGATTTGGCGCGCTTCGACTCGCTGCAGCGAAGCCGGCATTGCACAAAAACCGCAAGTTTGTCGCGATTTTTCGCGCTGGCACGCGCGGTGCACCGAGAGCATGGAGCGAACACAAAATCTAACCCGAAGGAAGAAAGTCAATTTCATGAACCACGTCGATCCGTTGCTCGCTCCGCGACCGGAGTTCGCGGACACTCAACCCGATTTGCGCGCGGCCAGCAGGCGCAGCCCGAAGCAACGCCTCGTCGCGGAAGTGAAGCAAAACACAAAGCTGTTTTTGCTCGGCGCAGCCGTCGGCACGAGTGCCGGCTTTGCGCTGGCAGCGCTCACGTTGAAAAAACCACCGCGACCGCTCGCGCTTTTCCCCGAGCCGAAGTCGGTGCTGCTGAGGAACTTGGCACGCGCGGCGCTTTTCGCCGTCGGCCGAACGCTCGTGCGCCGAGCGTTCTCGCGCGCGGCCGCGCGCCGCGGTTCAGCAGCGATCTGATTTCAGAGAGAAGATTTCATGAACCCGCTCGATGCTCCCACCCGCCCCGAAGACAGCGAAAAAAACCGCCGGCACGACTCCCGCGCGACCGAGCGCGAGCCCGTGAACGGGCGGAATTTCCCGAGCGACGGCGAAGTGATTGGCGCAGGCTACAAGATCATCGGCGAGCTCGGGCGCGGCGCGATGGGCGTCGTGCTGCTCGGCTTCGACCTCAAGCTTCAGCGCAAAGTTGCGATCAAACTCGTCGACACGAGCCAACGCGGTCCGGAGGTGCGTGAGCGTTTCATCCAAGAGGCGCGCGCGATGGCGCTCGTGAATCACCCGAACGTACTCCGCATTCACTCTTTCGGCGAACACGTGTCGGTGCCCTATTTCGTGATGGAATACGTAGACGGGCAAACCGCCGAGGATTGGCTCACGAAGTGCAACGGCGCGCCGGACTTGGACCGCGCGCTCCGGATTTTGGACGAAGTGTGTCAAGGCGTGGCTGCGATCCACGCGGCCGGCGCGATGCACCGCGATCTCAAACCGAGCAACGTGCTCTTGGATCACACGCTCCACGCGCGTGTCGCCGACATGGGCCTGGCGGCGCCGTACCGCGATGGCGGCGTGATCAAAGAAATTGCCGGAACACCGGCGTACATGGCGCCCGAGGTCGCGTTCGAAGGCGAGCAAGCGCCGAGCCCGGCGAGCGACGTTTACGCGCTCGGCTGCATGGCATTCGAACTCCTGACCGGAAAATTGCCGTTCGATGCCGACACCGCGCTGGCGCTGATGGTCGAGCACGCGACGACACCGGCACCCACGCCGAGCAGTGTGCGCCCTGATTTGCCGTCCACCTTCGACGACGTGCTCTTGAATGCGCTCGCAAAAAATCCCGAAGACCGCACGGCGTCGGCTGAGCTTTTCCGGCGTGGGTTACTCGGCGCGCGCGCTGCGAGCACGGAGCCCACGCGCATCTTGATCGCTGAAGACGACGCGGATTTCCGCGATCTCTTGGCCCTGAAGCTCGGCATGGAATTTCACGACGCCGAGATCGTGTGCGTCGGGGACGGGCGCGCGGCCGTGGAGGCATTCGCCGAAAAGCCCACGTCCGTGGTCATGCTCGATCTGGATTTACCGATTCTGGACGGCGTGGGCGTGACCGCGGAGCTTCGCACGCGCCCCGACGCGGAGCACGCCGCAATCGTCGTGCTCACGGCTTCCGGCGGCCCGAACGAGTGGAAGCTGCTGTCGTCGCTCGGCGCCGATCGCTTCCTCGTCAAACCGGTCAACTTGGACGACGTCGTCGACACCATCCGCGCCGTGGTGCGCGAGCGCGCGCACCACTCGCTCGTCGCGGCTTAGCCGCTTCGGATCAGAAGCCGTCCAGGCGGCAAGTGCAGCCGGCGAGCACGCAATTGGCGGAAGCTACGCTCGGAAGCTTCTCAGTGTCCACGTCTGCGCTCGAAGTCGCGCCGGCATGCGGACCGTTGAAATTGCAAACCGCGCCCGTCGATGCGGTGAAATCGCAGCTCCTCGGGTAATAGCCGCCCGGGCAAATCGGCAGGATGCACGGCGTATCCGTGTCTTCGGTTTTCTGACCCGCGGCGGTGCAGTGTCCGGTTGGGTTCACGCTGAAATCACCGCACGTATTGCCGATGCACGAGCCGTAACTGCCGCCAGAACAAGTGAGCGTGCCTGGAGTGCAACCCATGCCGGTCACGCCGCAGGCTTGCGTCGCGCCATTGACGCAGCCGCAGCCTTCGTTCGGTACGCCGTTGCACGTCGAGTCGTCGCCTGGATCGCAAGTATCTGCCGCTTTCGGCGTCACCGAGCACGCGCCCCAGACGCCATTGGCGCATCTCGTCGTGCCCGCGGCACAATTGCCTTGCGCGTTCAGCGCCGCGCCGCATTGACTTTGCGCGCCGTTCACGCACGCGCAGCCTTCGTGCGGCAGGTTGTCGCAATTGGCGTCGTTCATCGCGTCGCAAGTATCGCTCGTCGCCGGCGTGGTTTCGCCCGCGCAAGGTCCCCACACCGTTTGCCCGCTGTTGAGCTGGCAAACTTGAGTACCTTGCTTGCACGGCCCAACGCCGACGGTGCCGTTCGGGCCGTCGTAGCAGTATTGAGTCGCGCCGGCGGTGCACACGCCGCACTCGCTGTTGTCCGGCAGGCCGTTGCAGTTCTTGTCCGCGTTGGTCGTGCAATCGGTCGGGCTCGGTGCGACCGCGCCGGTGCACTGGCCGAACGTGCCGTCGGCCTGACAGGTTTTGCTACCCGCGGCGCACGGCGCTTGTGGCATGCCACCCGGGAAATTGATCGGCGTGCCGTCGGGCTTTTCGTTGCAGGCGATGCTCTCGCCGACCGCGGTGCCCTGGCACGTGACCACGACGGTTCCCGGCGTGCCGGCTTCGCCAATCGGCCCTTCGCCGGCTTGGCCGATCACGGTCGAGCCGCCGCTGCCGACTTTGCCGCCGCCCCCGCCGCTGCCGCCGGTCACGCCCGAACCACCGGTGCTCGAGTTTCCACCAGCGCCGCTCGCGCCGCCGCCGCCAGTCGCCCCCGGATCGTGAGTCGGATCGGTGCCGATGCAGACGCCTTTGACGCAAGTCTGATCGCTATGACACTCATCGCACGAGTTGCGGCACGTGTTCGTCGCGTCGCACATCGTGCCGTCCGGACACGCGGCGTCACCGCCGTCCGCGTCCGCGCTGCACTGGGTGCTCGAAGAGACGCACACCGCGGTGCCGCTCGTGGTCAAACAACGGGAGCCTGGAGTGCAATCTTTGTCGAGCTTGCACGCGGCGCTGCAGACGCGAAAAATGCAGAGCTCGCTCGGCGAGCAGTCCGAATTGAGCACACAGGGCGTCGGCGGAACGTCTTCTTTCAGGCCAAAAATCTGGGCGCAACCAAAGCTCAAGCCCGCGCCGATCAAACCGAGACCAACGACCCGAGACCAACGACGCGCGGCCATTAGAAACTCCTCCGCACGGATATGAGCGCCAAATTGGGCCCGATGATCGGCGTCACCACGGCCGACTGCGCGCTCGCTTTCGGCGCGGTCAAAAACAGAATCGCGCCGCCGATCAGCGCCGCGGCGCCCACGCCGAACGTCACGTCCGAGACCGTCGCTTTGCCGAGCGCGCTCTCGCGAAAATCGTGACCCGTGCTGTCGCAGTGATCGCCGTTACAGTGCGGATCGGATTTGTCGTACGTCGATTTCGCCATCAGCCCGAACGCGCTGCCCACGCCGATGCCGACCACGCCGACGCCGCCGATCACCAAGCCGAGCGTGCGCTGATGCTCGGAAAACCAAGAGCGCGAATGATCCGCGCTGGCGCTCGTTTGCGCTGAGCTCGAGCTCGTCAACGTGGCCGCGTTCGAAGGCGGAGTCTCCGGCTGCGCTTCCGCGGGCAAGAGCTCGATGGGCGGCAAATTCACGGTCAAAGTCTGCGCTTTGTCGGGCACCGTCAGCTTGACTTCGCGCGGCTTGGCGCCAGGCGCAGTGGCGCTGATCTTGTGCTCGCCCGGATCGACCGGAATCGCCGTGCCCCAACCGGCGCGACCGACGACCGCGCCGTCTTGCCGCACTTCGAGCGCTTGCGGCTCGTTCGCGGCGACGACGATCACCAAGTTCGCGAGGTTCTTCTCGAGCGCCACCACGCGCTCGCGGATCTTCGGCGCGCGCGGATCACTTCGTTGCGTCGCAATGTCGTTCGCTTCCTTGAAGCTCGTCCAGGCGCTCGCGGTCTTGTTCTGCTTGGCGTAACACTCGCCCAAGTGCAGCAGCGTGCCGAGCTCGGGATCGAGCCGCTCGCTCTCGGCATACTTCGGACACGCCTCGTCGGTTTTGCCCGCGGCGAGCGCCTTCGAAGCGTCATCGAACAGCCGCGACGCGAGCGCCTTTTCTTGCGTAGTCGGCTGTGCGCTCGCAAGCGATGAGAGGCCCAAACCAAAAGCAACGAACGAAGCACTCAGAATGGTACGCGATTTCAATGCTGACCATCTCCCCAAGGATCACTTGCTGCGCCGGGTTTGGCGGCCACGCCCGGTTTTTTCTGCGACGCCGCTGAAGGACGTTGCGCTGCGGGTTTCGAGTGGGTGGGCGTGGGCCCTGACGGCGCGGGCACTGCACTCGCCGCGACGCTGGCAATTTCAGCACTCGGCGTCGCTGCCGAAACCGTCGCGCTCGCTGCGGCACTCGGCGCGGCCTGGATCGGTGCGGCCGTCGTTGCAGCGGGCGCATTCGGCGCAACGACGCTCGGCGCGAGTGCACTCGGCGCGACTGCGCTCGGCGCAACCGTATTCGCCGCGGCCGCGCTCGGCGCCGTCGCGGAACCGAGCAGCTTCACGGCGACGCCGGCTGCCGCGAGCGCGATCACTCCGCCCGTGAGACCAATCGCAAGCCACGGCCCGCGCTTTTTCGTCGAGTTCGTTTGGCCCCAAGACGCCTGAGTCGCGCCGCCGGCCGTGTGCGCCGGAGCCACCGCCGAACCACCGATGTATGCCGTCGGCTGTTCGGGCGCAGACGTCGATAGTGCCGGCTGAGCGAACGCGCTCGACACGGGCGCCGGGTAGCGCCCGGTCATGACACCGGAGATACGCTCGACCGAAGCGAACGCGCGCTGCGGCGCGAACGGCACGAGCGCGTGCGCGAGCTCCGCGATCGAGCCAAAGCGCCGATTGCGATCCTTCTCCAGGCAATGCATGACCACGCTCTCGAACGCATCCGGAACCTCCGGGCGATAGGCGCGCATGCGCGGCGGCGCCGCTGAAATGATGCGATAGATCAGCTCCGCCATGTGCTCGCCGCCGAACGGCGCGTTGCCCGTCACGAGCTCGTACAAGATCACGCCGAGCGCCCAAATGTCGCCGCGCGCGTCCACGTCCTTCGACGATTGGATTTGCTCGGGCGACATGTAAATCGGCGAGCCCATCATCGTCGATGTCTTGGTCATCGAACCTTCGCCGTTCGAACCGGTGAGGCTCGTCATCTTGGAGATCCCGAAGTCCAGGACCTTGATCGACAGTCCCCCGTCCGGGCGCCGGATCACGAATAGGTTCGCCGGCTTCAAATCGCGATGCACGATACCGAGCGAGTGCGCTTCGGCGATCGCTTCGCTCGCCTGGAGCGTAAACTCCACGGCCTGCTCGATCGGCAGCGGGCCTTTTTCGCCGAGCCAGCCGGAAAGATCGCTGCCTTGGAGATACTCCATCACCATGTACGGCGCGCCGCTCTCGAGCTTGCCCACGTCCGAAACGCGGGCGACGTGCTCGCTCTTGATCTTCACCGCGGCGCGGGCCTCACGGGCGAAGCGCGTGACGGCCTCGGCGTTACCCAGTGTTTCCGGCAGCAGAAACTTGATCGCGACTCTCTCGTCGAGTTCGAGGTGATGCGCGGCAACGACCACACCCATGCCGCCCACGCCGAGCACCTTGTCGACGCGGTATTTCCCCGCCAGAATCTCGCCTTCACGCACAGCTGAGTTCATCGCAGAAGCTCGTGGGAATCGTCTAAGGATCGAAGCACGCTCGCATGAACGACCGTGATCTTCAGCGCGTAACTATTCGTT
>DASYCL010000711.1:0-4776 GCA_036500245.1 Polyangiaceae bacterium
ATGCCGGTGACCATCGGCAAATCGACCCGAAAATAGCCGCGGTTTTTTACCTTCTCGTCGCCCGTCAACGCGTGCAGCTCGACGAAGCGTTTGGCGAACGCGAGGCTCGTGAACAAGAACATCGAGAAGCCGAGCAGCCACGCGCTGACGCGCACGTTCGTCGCGATGCCGCCCGCAAGAATGCGATGCGTGTACAGCCCGGCAAGCAACAGCACGTCGAGCAACAGCAGTCGCTTCAGATAAAGCGAGTAGGACAGCGTCGCCACGAAATAGATCCCGAGCATGGCGACGAACGCGAGCGGCAGACACGAAACTGCAAGCCCGAAGCTTGCGACCAGCAACGCGACGAACAGCGGAAAACCGAAGATGATCGGCAGAGCGCCGCTCGCGAACGGGCGCTTGGCCTTGGTCGGATGCAGGCGATCGGCTTCGAGATCGAGCAGATCATTGAACACGTAGCCCGCTGAAGCACAGAGCGAGAACGTGAACATGGCGAGCAAACCACGACCGAGCGTGAACGGCGAAGGCGTGGTCGGCGCGAGCACGATCGGCAGCACCACGAGCGCGTTCTTCGTCCATTGATGCAAGCGGAGCTCGCTGACCAGCGCGCGCAGCACACTCTTGCCGCGCGAAAGCACGACGACTTGTTTGGCATCTTTGACGGCGCGCGACGCCTCCGCCGAAGCGCCGACTAAATAACCGTGCGTGGCGCTCGACAAGACCGCGGCGTCATTCGCCGAATTCCCGACGTAGTCGAAGCCCGCGGGAAATGCGGCGGTGAGCGTCTCTTTGAGCTTCGGCGTGGGCGGACGGGCCGCGCTATCCGCGGTGTAGACGGCGTCGAACAATCCGACGTGTCGCGCGACGGACTCGGCCTGCTTCGAATCGGTCTTCGCCGCCAAGACGAGCGTTCGCCCTGCTTCACGGCAGCGCGCGAGTTCGGCGAGCAACGGCGCGCGGTAAGGCAGAGTCTTGGGATCGAGCTCGATGCGATCCTTCACCCGTCGCTTCAGATTCGAGGTGCCGCCGAGCAACCAAAATGGCACCGCCACCGCGAGCCACGGACGCCGCCGGAAGAGCAGGGCGAGGCGCTCCCAAGAAACCTTCGTGCTGATCAGCGCGCCGTCGAGCGCAACGCAGAGCGGTCGCGAGAGATCGCCGTTTCGAAGCAGCACATTTTCCGGAAAAGTCTCCGCCGCCATCTGCCGCGCTAGTACTAGCTCAGCATTTTCCGGCGCAAGACTTCAAAGCGTCGACACGACCGAGTCGCGGCAAAAAAGGCCGAAAATAGCGGCGAATCAGCCCGCTTCTTCTTCGGCGTGCTCGGCACTGTCGGCCCGATCCGGGCGCTCGAGACGCTCGCCGTTGTTGCGGCCGCTCTTATCCTCGGTTTCAGGCGCGCGCAGCTTGTAGCCCGAGCCACGTAGCGTCTCGAGCGGCAACGCTTCCCCGAGCTTCGCGCGGAGCCGTCGCACGTGAATGTCGACCGTGCGCGGACCACCTTCGTAACGATTGCCCCACACGCGCGCGAGCAAGTGTTCGCGCGAGAGCACCTTGCCGCGGCGCTCGCACAGATAGGCGAGCAGCGCAAACTCCTTCGCCGTGAGCGAGATTGGTCGACCGTCGACGTAAACTTCATGGCCCGCTTTGTCGACCACGATGCCCGCGACCTTGTGCCGCTCTTCGGTCGCGAATTCACTCCGCCGCCACTCGAGCGCGCGGATGCGTCCATACAACTCTTCCGGCACGTACGGGTGCAAGCAGAAATCGTCGAAGCCGCTCGAAGGATCGATGCGCGCGATTTGCCCGACGGTCACGGCGATCAGCGCGCCCACGTTGTCGAAGTAGGGTTCTTTCCGCACGGCGCGCAGCGCAGCCACGGCTAAATCCGGGCGATCGAGCGCTTCGAACACGAGCGCGCGCGGACGGATCTCGAGCTCGTCGTCCTCATCACCGATGAGTTCGACGGGATCGTCCCACAGATCGAGTGTGCGTACCGTCGCGCCGAGTTGCCTCAGCGTGGACGCTGCGCCCTCTTCGCGTTCGAGCATCGGGCCGTGCCCAATGACCGCCACGAAGCTTTTCGCTCGACCAGAAGTATACTCAGGAGATTTCGGTGCCACCAACGGTTATCCGCGCAATCTTGATGGTTGGGCAGCCGACGCCGACGGGAACACTCTGGCCATCCTTGCCACAGGTCCAGATTCCGTCGGAGACGGCCACGTCATTACCCAGCATGGATACATCGCGCAATGTTTCGGGACCGTTGCCGATTAGATTCACGCCCTTGAGCGGTGCAGTTAGTTTTCCGTCCTCGACGAGGTAGCTCTCCGTTAGGGAGAAAACGAAGTCCCCATTCGAGATGTCGACCTGTCCACCGCCGAAGGTCTTGGCATAAATGCCGCGTTTTACGCTGCGAAGCATCTCTTCAGGATCGTGCGGACCTGCCAAGAGAACGGTGTTCGTCATGCGCGGCATCGGCGCACACGCGAAGCTTTCGCGCCGGCCGTTGCCTGTGAAACCTACTCCGAAATGTTTGGCCGATAGGCGGTCTTGCAGGTAGCCACGGAGGACTCCGTTTTCAATCAGCACGCTGCGCTTCGGCTCGACACCTTCGTCGTCCACGTTGATCGAGCCGCGGCTCTGCAAGAACGTGGGATCGTCGACGACGGTGCACAGCTCGCTCGCCACGGGTTTTCCGACTTGGCCCGTGTAGTTGCTCGTGCCCTTGCGGTTGAAGTCCGCTTCGAGCCCGTGACCGACGGCCTCGTGCAAGAGGATGCCGCTGTCACCGGGCGCGAGAATGACTTCCATCTGCCCCGCGGGCGCAGGCCGCGCGTCGAGCAAAACGAGCGCTTGCTTGGCCGCGACTTCGGCGTGCCACTCCGGAGAGAAGCCGTCGAAGTAACCGAGCGTCATGCGCCCGCCGCCGCCGCTGCGCCCCGATTCGCGCCGGCCGTTTTGTTCGGCGATGGCGCGAATACCGAAGCGCATCAAGGGTTGCACGTCGTGCACCATTCTGCCGTCGCTGGTCGCAATCAGGATTTCGCGCACTTCTTCGGCGAATGACGCTTCCGCTTTGATGATGCGCGGATCGTAGGCGAGCGCCGCTTTGCTCGCGCGTTCGAGCAGCGAGCGCTTGTCCACGCCGGGCACGTCAATCGACGGCCGATCCAGCTCGTAACGCGAGGGCAAGACCATGCGCTCGATCGCCAGCGGAGCGACGGTTTTGCCGCCTTGCGCAATGCGCGCCGCGGTTTCGGCCGCGCGCTGCATGGCTTCCCAGCTCAAATCTTCGACATGAGCATAGCCCGTCGCGTCCCCCTTTTGGACGCGCACGCCGAGGCCCATGCTGACTCCGCGCGACGCGCTGCGCGTGATGCCCTCTTCGAAGCTGATCCCTCCGCCGGCGCGATATTCGAAGAACAGATCCGCGTAGTCCCCACCGCGCGAAAGCGCGATCGCGAGTAGCTTACGCGCGATCTCGCCGTCAATCCCGCTCGGCCCGCCCGGCTTGAATGGGGCTTGGTAGGACGCACTCTGGGTCATGATTCGAGCTCCGCCGCGATGCACATAACGACATCATGCGGCTCGCCCAAGAGGCACGCAATGGGCTCAGCGAATCGCGCGCGCCGCCCGCGGGCCGCGGCGCAAAGTCCGCTGCAATCGCTTCGAGTACGCGCAAAGGTGATGGCCACGCGAAAGCGCTCACTACGACGAGCAATGCGAGCTCGGCCAGAATTTCGAGCGCGCCGTTGCTGAGCAGGCCGTGATCGGTCCCATACCACGCCGCGAATACCGATAGCGCGAGCAGCCGCGCGGCGAGCGCGATGCAGAGCCAGGCGCGCGCGCGACCGCCCACGAAGTGCGCCGCCAAATCGGCGAGCAGTATGAACGGCCAAGCGAGCTTCACGAGCATGCCGAGCCCGATCAGCCACCAAAGCTCGTCGTAACCGGCGCTCGGTACCCAGCTGAACATGAAGTGGAAATCGATGCCCGAAAAGCGCATCCCTAGCGTCGGCCAGAGCATGAAGTAGCAGGCGATGGCCAGGGTGAGGCCGCTCGCGGTGGCGCGCGCCTCGGCTGCCTCCGGAAAAAAGCGGCGCCAAAAGCGCAACGACAGCGCGAGGCAGGACGCGAGCACCAGCATCGGCGTGACGTGCAGCGGATCGGCTTCGTAGAATTGCGTGAGCGCGATCACGCCGAGGAAAAAGCGCGTCGCGACGAAGCGAGTTTCTGGTTTGGCGCGCAGGAACGCGTAGCTCATCGCGACGGCCGGCAAGAGGTAGCGCAAGGCGGGCTTGCCATGGCACTCGAGCAGCAGCGAGGCCACCCCCAAAAACCCAGCCACGACCAGATCGCGGCGCGAACGGTCCGCTGCGCGCGCGAAGCAAAACCACAGCGTGAACGCGGCGAGGCAGGCAGTCACGCCAGCGTAGCGCGCAAAAAACGGCGAAGAAAGCACGAAATACGCCATCTCGCGGGTGCGCCCGCCGACGTCCCGCAAGCCGTACAGGCTCCACAGGCAAACGCAGATCGCGAGTGCGAGCAGCGCGGCCTCGATCCGCTCGCGCCGCGAAGCGAGCGTGCGCACGCGCATCGCAAACACGGTGATCACGCTGACGATCGCAGCGAGCACCGTGCCGCGACTCGCGCCGTAGTAATACGCGGTCGGAAACAGCAAGCTGAATGCGATCAGCACGGTGACGAACGAACCGCGTTCGAGCACGCGTGCAAAGGTCATGTGGCGTTTGCGCAACGCGAAGGCGAGCCCGA